>CAVJBW010000054.1:0-1694 GCA_963647625.1 Lachnospiraceae bacterium | reverse complement strand
GAAAACAAGACCACAATAAAAGCACATAAAGGGGCCACCCAAATAATTGAGTGGCCTTTATATGCCAAAAAAATCATAAGAATCAATCCTACAAATATTCCAATCAAGGATAACAAATCCATATTTAATTACCACAAAAACCTTTCTTTCATTTTATCCTACAAAATCAATGTGCTGACCCTTACTCATCTCTTCCGGGGTCATAACAGAGCTTTGTGAATAATCATAAGCGAAAGAAGCTACTTTTGCAAACAAATCTTCTAAGGAATCACTTGAAATCGTCACTTCCTCCTTAGACTCTGTCAGTTTTTCTTCACGCTCTTCCTTTTGCGCTTTTTTCTTTTCCTGTAATTTTTCTTCTTTTTTCTCGGCTCTCTTTTTTTCTAGTCGTTCACTTTGCTTGGCATTGGTCTGCTCTAGGGTAGCAAAATATTTGCTGGTACCATCTGAGCTTACAGATATACCAAAATTCTTCACGCTAGCTCCGCTACTAGCTAAAGAAGACTTGGCTGCTTCTAGCTGACTCTGGGACATGGCGATGATTCCTTCATATTTCTTACGATAAGACTCATCGGTTGCCATTCTCTCTAGCTTTTCTTCATCTATTAAGATCACCATCTTGCTGGCATTGCCATAAGCAGAAGCATTGGCCTGAACGGATGCTTTCAGATCGGAGCTCACCAAGATAAATTCACTGGTGGAAAATTTTGCTTTCAGTTCACTATAGTAACTCTTAGCGGCATCCGACAAGCTCACATCTCCTATGGTAAATCCGTAGCCCTCCTTGCTCACAGGAGTCAAGGAAGAATCCGTAGAAGTCGTCTTAGTGGTTTGCTCTGCAACAGAAGCATCCTCTACCTTCTGACTTTTCTTCTGGGAAGTAAGGCTAGATACAGACTTTGACTGATAAGTCTGATAGGCCTGGGTATAAGCCGTAATTGCACTGATATTAGACATAACTCTACCTCCTTGTAGATTAATTTTCTCTATAATAACATCCCTGTATCTAAGACTTATATCGGCAACTTTTTTAGGAAAAAGAAGGTATCCTCTCATTTTCCCTATAAAAATTTCCTAATCCACCAAAAGTTTTCCCGTAGGCAGCTCCGTCTTACTGGTATCTTCTTCCATAAAAGAGATTCCCTTCATGGTAAAACCGTACAAGAGCTTGCCGACATATTCAATATCGTCCTTGCATTCCTCACTGACCCAGCTTTCTAAGATTCCAATGACGCCACCAGAAATAAAGGAGTAAGCATAGTCTTTGGTCTGTTCATCTGCCTCTGGAAATAATTTTTCCCAGACTCTCATAGAGCTATTATAGCCGAGATAAATCAAGTGCTTCAAAAAAGAAGCATCACCATGGGGTCCCATGAGGGCTGAGCAGACATCCTTATTTTCATCAATCAAGTGCAGCAAGTCCTCATACCAATTGTCTGTAGTAATGGTAATCAGTAGATTCTCAAATAATTCATCTTGAATAGATTCCGATAGGGCCATAACATCTTCATAATAAGAATAAAATGTACTTCGGTTGATCTCAGCAATCTTGCATATATCTGTTACCGTGATTTTCTTCAGAGGCTTTTCTCTTAACAATTGGTAAAATGCCTCTCGAATCACAGATTTTGTATATTTTGTCCGACGATCTGTTGCCATTTTGATCTGTTCCTTCCTATATATAATGTTTAGGT
>CAVJBW010000053.1:0-8609 GCA_963647625.1 Lachnospiraceae bacterium | reverse complement strand
ATACTAAGGTCATTAAGAAGGTATGTGAATACTGAAAGGAGTAATAAAACTATGAAAATGAATATGACAAAGTGGATTGATGACGCAATTGCAGCAGAGAAGAAAACCCCATTTCCAGTACTTTCTTTTCCATCAATTCAGAAAATGGGAATTACAGTAAAGGACTTGATTTCTTCTAGTGATCTTCAGGCAAAGGGAATGAAGATTGTGGCAGATGAGACCCCAACAAATGCAGCAAGTGTTTCATTGATGGACTTATCCTTAGAGGCAGAAGCATTTGGTTCAACCGTACATTTTTCAGATGATGAAGTACCTACCGTAACTGGAGCAATTGTATCCTCAGAAGAAGATGCAGATGCCTTAAAGGTACCTGAAATCGGAGCAGGACGTACACAGATTTATATCGATGCAATTGAGAAGGCAGTGCAGCTCATTGATGACAGACCTATCTTTGCAGGAGTTATTGGACCATTCTCTTTGGCAGGACGTTTGATGGATGTATCAGAAGCTATGATTTATTGCTATGAAGAACCTGAAATGGTTGAGACTGTTCTTGAAAAATGTACTGAGTTTTTGATTAAATATATCAACGAATATAAGAAAGTTGGAGCAAATGGTGTTCTGATTGCAGAGCCTTTAGCAGGACTTCTTTCACCAGCCTTAGAGGAAGAGTTCTCAGCAGTATATGTAAAGCAAATCGTAGAAGCTTGCCAGACAGATGAATTTGCGATTGCATATCACAACTGTGGAAATTCTACTGTACAGCAGATTAAGTCTATTACTTCAAATGGTTGTAGAATGCTTCACTTTGGAAATGCTATTGATATGGCAGATATCGTTCCAAGTGTACCAGAAAATATTATCGTTATGGGTAATGTAGACCCAGCTGGACAGTTTAGAAATGGAACACCTGAGTCTGTAAGAGAAGCAACCAACGAAGTATTGAATAAAGTGGCTTCTTATAAGAACTTTATTCCTTCTTCTGGATGTGATATCCCACCACTTTCTTCTTGGGACAACATTCAGGAATTCTTTAAGACAGTAGAGGAGTTCTACGCATAAAAAGAACCTATAAAAAGTTAGAAAAAATACGGGAGAAAAGCAAAAGAGATTTTGCCTTTCTCCTTTTTTTTAGCTAGAAATTGTGCTATGATGTACCACTGAAAAAAGAGGTATTAAAGATGGTCAATACAAAATTATTAACAAAGGGAACTCCTTGGAAGCTCTTGCTGGGATTTTCCGTGCCTATATTAATAGGGCAAATCTTTCAGTTATTATATAGCCTATTTGATACGAAAATCGTAGGCGCAGTTCTTGGAGAGGCACCCCTTGCAGCAGTAGGAAGCATATCAAGTCTCTACAATTTGATGAATGTATTTGCAAATGGACTGACGATGGGATTTTCCATCTTGCTGGCCTATCATTTTGGGGCAAGGGATTTTGAAAAAGTAAAGAAGACATTTGCAAGTACAATCTATTTAAGTCTTGGAATTATGACTATGGCTATTGTCGGTGTCATGCTATTTTTAAGTCCCCTTATGGAATTTCTTAACATTCCCCTAGAGCAGCTTCAGATGGCAAGAGAATATATCCAGGTCTTGATCATAGGAATGATTGTTACGGTAATGTATCATATGTGTGCGAATTCTCTAAGGGCTATTGGGGATGCGATCACGCCGCTTATTTTTTTGATTATTGCCTCCCTTGGAAATGTTTTTATGGATATTGTATTCGTAAAATATTTTGATTGGGGAGTGGCAGGAGCTGCCTATGCTACCGTATTGGCCCAGCTGATTTCGGTGATTTTGTGTTTAGTTAGAATCAAGAGAAAATTTGCCTTATTGCACCTGAAAAGGCAGCATTTTAAAGCCGAGAAAGGTCAGATTGGGGAAATGCTTAAAAGCGGCCTAGCCATGGGTCTTATGGGCAGCCTAGTGGCGCTTGGAACAGTCACCTTGCAGTCCTCTATTAACAGTCTAGGAGCGCAGATTATTGTGGCTCACACGGCGGCAAGAAAGGTCTGTGAAATCATGATGATGCCAGCAACGGTAATTGGTTATGCTATGACTACCTTCGCAGGGCAAAATCATGGGGCAGGAAGAATTGACCGGGTGCGTCAGGGCCTGAAATCAGCCCTTATCATGGGGGTGATTTGGAATGTGATAGTGGTGATCTTAATGTTTACCATATCAAGGTATTTGGTGGGATTTTTGACAAGTTCCACTCAGGAAAATGTTCTATATTGGGGAAGTCTTTACTTAAAATTTGACCTGTCTTTTAATATGATATGTTTTGTGATTATTGTACTTCGAAATATGTTACAAGGAGTGGGACATCGCATTACACCAGTGATTTCGAGTAGTATAGAGCTGGTGGGCAAGATCGTATTTGCCTTTGCTTTGGTGCCAATATTGGGTTACTGGGGGGTCATACTTACAGAGCCCATTATCTGGATTGTGATGGTACTTCCCTTAGTAATAGAAACAAGGAAGGCCCTCAAAAGCACATAAAAAAGACGAAGCGGTATGCTTCGTCTTTTGTTATATCTTATTATTTAAGCAGCAATCTGGTCTGCTTGCTTATGACGCTTTTCGCGATAGTAGGTATTGGTCTCCTTAGCAATGATTCCACTAAGTACGAAGAGGGAAATCATATTTGGAATGGCCATTAATCCATTGGTAATATCGGCAATGGTCCAAACGGCAGAAACTGTCATGTAAGGTCCAATAAATACAAAGAAGATATAAAGCCAGCGATATGCTTTTACAATCTTCATCTTACCATTTGTCAAATATTCTAAGCAGCGTTCAGAATAATAATCCCAACCAAGTATGGTGGTGAAGGCAAAGAATACGAGGCAAATCATCAAGATGAAGGCAGAAACTCTAGATGGGAATGGAAGCCCTTGAGAGAAAGCATAGGTTGTAACCTGAACACCTTCTAGACCTTCTACCTGCCAAGCACCTGTAATAACGATGCTAAGTCCTGTCATGGTACAAAGAATAATGGTATCGATAAAAGTTCCCGTCATAGATACAAGTCCCTGACGAACAGGATCTTTGGTCTGAGCAGCAGCTGCTGCGATAGGAGCAGATCCGAGGCCAGATTCGTTGGAGAAGATTCCTCTAGCAACACCCTTTTGAATACAAACAAAGATGGAACCTACTGCGCCGCCGGTCACAGCCTGTGGATTAAAGGCACCTTCAATAATTGTTGCAATAGCACCTGGAATTGCATGTACATTGCAAAGCATTAAGGTTACGCAAAATACAATATAGATGACTGCCATAGCAGGAACTACAATCTGTGAAACACTTGAAATACGCTTGATACCACCAATGATAACTAGAGCAACACAAGCTGCAATGACAATGGAAGCAATGATGGTAACGATGGAATAATCTCCCATAAATCCTAAGGAGACAAGGTGTGAATCCTCTGGGTCAAAGAAGTTCTTTAAAGCGGAGGTGATACCATTTACCTGAGTAATCGTACCGATTCCAAGAAGTCCTGCGAGAATACCAAAAATACTAAAGAGCTTAGCAAGCCATTTGAATTTCGGTCCCATACCTTTTTCAATATAATAGAATGGACCCCCGAGCTTGTGGCCGTCAGGAGCAGTTTCTCGGAATTTAATAGCAAGAAATCCTTCCGAGAATTTCGTTGCCATTCCTAGAAAGGCAGCTATCAGCATCCAGAATAAAGCACCAGGACCACCAGTACAGATCGCGGTAGCAACACCTACGATATTACCGGTACCAATGGTTGCGGATAGGGCGGTACAAAGTGCTGCAAAGGAGGAGACATCACCTTCTCCGGTAGGTTCAGACTTGACCATCCATTTTAATGCTAGTGGAAGCTTGTGTACTTGCATTACTCGAAGTCGGATGGTTAATAGGGCACCACCGACTAGGATTAGTACCATCAAAGGCACGCCCCAGATGGCATCGTCGATTGCGACTAAAAAATTTGTGAAACTTTCCATAATATCCCTTTCGAAACAATTTTTAAAAACAGACTTTAGTATACTATCACACTAAAGGATTGTCAAGTTTGCTAGAGTGCAAAAGCGAATCGCCTATGGATTCTATCCTTATAGTTGTGCTATAATGGGGCAAATTAGTATAAGAAAAAGAGGTATTAGGGAATGACTTTATTTTTAACACAGAGCGCGCAGGACTTTGATCCATTTACTATTGTAGAGATTATTTTGATCGTATATGGTGCTTATTCTGTTTTGGCAGCACGCAAAATGGCGCAAGATCACAAGCCACCACAATGGCTTTTAAGTGCGCAGGAACTTCCAAGGGTCAAGGATGCCCAGGGATTTTGCTCAGATATGAAGATTCCGACGATTGTATTTGGAATTGGATGTATGGGATATGGAATCATTGGTATGATTTTGGATTTTTGTGTAAAAAATTCTATGGCAAATATGCCACTTTTAATCGCATTTATCATTGTAGTGATTTGGTTTGTGGCAAAGTTGCAAAAGGCGAAAAGAACCTATGTCAGATAGTTTACATTAGGAGGGATCATAATGTTTAAACTAATGCTATTAGACGATGAAGCCATTGTATTACAAGGAATTCAAAAGGTATTTGATCTGGCCGGCTATGGCTTTGAAGTGGTAGGAGCTTACCAGGATGGAAGGTGTGCTCTAGAGGACCTAGAAGAAAAAAAGCCAGACCTTGTTATTACAGATATTAAGATGCCGGCTATGACAGGAATTGAATTTGTCTCAGAAGCAAAAAAGAAGCTGCCGGAGGCGGAATTTGTTATTTTGTCTGGATATGGAGACTTTGTATTTGCCAAGGAAGCCTTGAAACTTGGAGTGGCGGACTATTTACTAAAGCCAATTGAAAAGCAGCAGTTTAGCCAAATGCTTGAAAAGATGGCGGATAAAATTAGGCAAAAACAAGAAGAGCAGACCTATGCCTCCTCCATCAATAGCTGGATTCAGAATAATAAAGAAGAATTAAAAAATCAGTTCCTTATTTCTCTTGCAGAAGAGAATAATTTCGATGAAAGTCTCTATCAGGTGATTAAGGAGGAGCTGCCAATCGATCAGACGACTCCATTTATCATGATTAAGATTGAAACCTATCATACCCAGTTTCAAGGAGACTATCTATCTGAAGTGGGTAAGCTAGCTATCGAGCTGAATCAGGAACTTGTCACCTATGGTCGCGTAGAACAATTTATGCTAGATGAAAGTGTGGTAGTTTTGGTTTGCGCGAATGTCGCCAAGGCTGACTATGAAGATCGTTGGAAGACAGAAGCCAATATCCTAGAGAAGGTCTATCAGCCAATCAAATTTATAATAAAAAGGACTTTGCAAGATTATACAAAGCGCAAGATCCAGCTGATTGCAGGGATTAGTAAGATTCATTATGGATTAGGACAGGTATTTGGAGCGAGAAATGAATGTATTCAGGCTATTTTCTTGCAAGAGGCGAATCTGAATGATTCTATGCAAATGATCAAAAAAGTAGGCCTTGAAGTAGGAAGTCATATGACCTATGAAGCCTTAGAAAAGCTTTTCCTAAGCATTAATGGAGGAGCAGATCGAAAGGAGCTAGCAGAGGAAATTGACAAAATCTATGCAAAAGTACAAAAAGACCCACAAAGTGGATCTCAGGACCTTCTTAGTACGACAACCTTTCTTATTTTGCTTCGAATCTATCAGCAGCAGATGCGACTAGAGTCAAAGCCACAGATTGTTGATATCTCTTTGCTGGAATTTCAAAATATTCAACAGAAATATCCAGGTCTAGATGCGCAAAAGAAACTATCCTTGGAGCTTTCTTATGGATTATCCCAAGCAATGAACGTCTCTTCTGGTGGAACTTCTAACAAAATTATTGCAGATGCGCTAGCCTATATCGAGGAAAATTACGAGAAGAATCTTTCCTTGCAGACGGTGGCAGATGCCATAGATATTAGTAAGAATTACTTAAGCAATTTGTTTAAAAAGGAACTAGATATTACTTTTGTCAACTACCTGACAGGCTTTCGCATTGAAAAAGCCAAAGAGCTTCTAAAGGAAGGCCGACTCAAGATGTATGAAGTGGCAGAAGCCGTAGGATATAATGATTATGCCTACTTCTCCCAAATATTTAAAAAACATACAGGAGTTACTCTGTCGGCTTTTCGAAGTCATGGAGCTTAACTGGAAGATGAATATGACACATGGTCTGCTGCTCTACTAAGGAGTAATGCAGGCCATATTCATTTCCGCATACAATCTTTATACGGCGGAAAATATTTTGAAGACCATATCCCTCATCCATGAAGGCAATCAGTTCTGACTTATCTGGATGATATACTAAGAGCTGGCTCATTTTTTCCAAGTCAATGCCAATGCCATCATTGGCGATGACAAGGTCCATACTCTTGTCAATGGATATGGAAATGGATATCTTACCACCATCAGGCAGCTTGTCGATGCCATGTTTTAAGGCATTTTCAATAATTGGCTGCAGGACAAAACGCAAGATATCATATTTCTCTATCTGGTCCGGCAAGTGGAATTCATAGGAGAGACGATTTCCATAACGAATCTGTTGCAGAACGAGATAACTCTTGATATAGTTGATTTCTTGGTCTAAAGAAACAAAATAGCCACTATCTTTCATAAGGCTTAAGCGAAATGTATTGGATAAGGCGGTAATCATCTGGGAGATTTCTTCCTGGTCGTTCATCAGGGCAATCCAGTTAATGGAATCTAAGGTATTATATAGAAAGTGTGGATTAATCTGACTTTGCAATAGGGCAAGCTGGGCATCCTTTTTTTCTAATGTTTTGACATAGACTTCTTCAATTAAATCTTGCATACGCTGCTCAAGCTGGATGTAAGAACGATAAATGTCTCCGATTTCGTCGGTTCTATCAAGATAGGTACTTACCAGAGCGTCGCTAATCTTGTCCTGGGGACCATGATAAGCATTGATCATTTGTGATAAGACGCTTATCGGGCGAGACATAGTAGCCGCGCTTTTTTTGGATAAAAGAAAGATAAAGGCAATCATAGCACCAACAAGGATAATTACCACTAAAATCACACGGTTGAAAGACTGATCTAGTTCCGAATAAGGAGTGATCATAACGGTATGCCAATTGTCAAACTGCGTAGAGACGCTAGAGAGGATGTAGCGCTTGTTATTGTATAAAAAGATCTGAGAGTCATCCTCAATCGGAAAGCGATCAAGCAGGGAAGTATAGCTGAGCATAGGCTGATTCGAATCAACAAGCTGGTCAAAATCATCATATAAGTAGATATTGGTAGTCTTTCCCCAAGAAATAGAATTCCATAGATTTTGCATATATTCCTTATCTAGGTAGATCATAAGGTATCCAATCTTGATAGATGGATCTTGCGTGTTGTAAATCGGTCTAGCAAGGACCATGGAGTTGGTCTGAGTCGGAATCTCCTTGGCCTGCTGTCTTTTCCATAGGGAAGAAGACAGGGTCGCATAGGAAAACCAATCATAGGTATTTTCCAAGGAAGTCATATCGTTATACCACCATTTGTCTTGAATATTATCAAAAGCCACCAGGTCTGTATATGCTCTAGAAGAGCTATAGGCAGTGGACGAGGTGGTGGTTAAGACGATACAGTCAATATATTCTCGGTTGGAAATAGAAGATTCGATATAATAAGAAAGCTCACTATCATCGATGATGGTAGAGGAACCTTTTTGCATTTGTAATAGGTAAGATTGCAAATTGGAATTGACCACAAGGTCCCTAGAGAGAGACTCGGCGCCTTGATAGGCAAAGGCCAAAGAAGTATTGAGCTGCTCTACCTGGCGCATTTGAGATTGGGCAAGGACCTGGCGTGTATTATTGGTTGTTAAGAGATAGGAAAATACCGTAAAAACAAGCAAAATAGGTACACAAATTAAAACAAAAGAATAGAAAAGTCTTCTTTTGAAACTGGTATTTGCAGATAAGCCATTAAAAATGTTAAAAAAGATGGAATATTTCTTCATGGTAATTGCCCCTCAAGCAAATACTATTGTACCTAGTAAGAAAAAATTTGTAAACCATACCAAAGGTAAAATGAGTATGATACAATGCCAAGGAGAAATGAGGATTGCAAATGAAGAAAAAATGGACGGGAATGCTAGCTCTTATGTTGGTTTTTATGCTTAGCTTAAGTGGTTGCTCCTCCCCAGCAATAGAAAAGACAAAGACGACAACAGAAAATCAAAGCCTAGAAGTATGGACCTTTTATGATGGAAATGTTCCAGGATATTATTATCTCTTTCAGTGGGATGAACTAGAAAAGGAATATCAATGCACCCTAGATGTGAAAAACTATACCTTGGCAGAGATGAATGTGAAGCTTTCCACGGCAGTAGCAACTGGAGAACTACCGGATATTTTCTATATAGAAGATGACTCTAATATGGAGATGCTGGCCAAGGCCAAGGTATGCCTGCCACTACAGACCTACCTATCCAATGTGGATTATCAGGAAGGCTATCTTAGTGAATACTCCGGGAATATTTATGTGGTTCCATGTGTTGCCAAAAAATATTTAGTGACTTATTACAACACAGAATTATTAGAAAAGATGGATCTTCAGATTCCAACTTCTTATG
>CAVJBW010000052.1:0-8805 GCA_963647625.1 Lachnospiraceae bacterium | reverse complement strand
CCAAATGGTAAGGCAACGGACTCTGACTCCGTCATTTCAAGGTTCGAATCCTTGTGGGCCAGCTTTCAGGACTGTGATTATCACAGTCCTTTTTTGTTTTTATAGATTTTTACAAAGGATGGAACCTCACATGAATGAGAACATTACCGACTTGTTAAATATTCTTCGGCAAAAGTCCGGCCTTGCTTTTGAACTTCCTGCAGAAGATTTGCAAGACATCGCTACTGCCCAGATTTTAAAAGACTTAATTCGCCATTACCAGGATAGCGATGAGCGTTGTGACTTTTTCAAAGACTTATTATTAGGCCAATTAACAGAAAGCGAGATCCTTAGCCAAGCTAGAAGATATCATATTTCAAATGATCCAAGAGCCTGCTACCTCTTTTCCTTCTCACACTCATTTGAGCCAAGTGTTCTTTCTATCTTAAGTGGTCTAACCACTCCTTCTTTGGACTTCTTTGTAGAAATCAGTAAGGAGCACTTATGCCTTGTGCATACTTTTTCAGGTCCTGCAGGAGAAAGCGAGGTTTTATCTCTTGCTCATACCTACTTGAGCATGCTCAGTACAGAAGCCATGATTCCTGTTAAGGTCTCTTATAGTCTTCCTACTTGCAAGTTGTCTGATCTGCCCACCTATTACCGGCGATGCCAAGAGGCCTTATCCATCGGCGATGCCTTTTGCCTTGGAGACCTGCTCTCCTATGAAAGTCTGGATTTGGAAAAATTGATTTATCACTTGCCAAAAGAGATTTGCTTAGAGTACTTGCAAAAGCATTTTTCTTCCATCCCTAGCTTCGACCAGGACACTAGCAAGATGCTACAAGCTTTTTTTGACCATGATCTAAATCTAGCCGAGACCGCGAAGGCCTTATATATCCACCGCAACACCTTGCTCTATCGATTGGATAAGTTCCAAAAGACATTCGGCTTGGACGTTAGAAAGTTTTCCGACGCCTTGGTGTGCAAACTTGCATTAATTATGGTAGAATACACCCATGAGAATCGTTAATTTATATAAGGATGTCCAAGAATTCAAGGAGTTAAAGTCTACCTTATATTCCAAGGACTCCACCCCAATGGATTATTATAATGATATTGCAGCAGAACACTTTGTAGATGTCTATCTCAATGACATCTTATCCATGAAGCTGGTATGCTCTTCTTCTTATTTACCAGAGCTGGTTTTAGGAAGACTCTATACGGAAGGATTTATCGATAGCATAGACGACGTGCGTCATCTCTACATCTGTGATAAGGGGCTTCGTTGCAAGGTCCTTTTAAATAAACAGGCCCACAAGGCCAACCCTGATTTTGTAGAAACCACTACGCCATGCTGCACCGGCAATCACATCTTGACAGATATTTTCCGTAATCAAGATCGCTTGCCTCAACCCGTTCGACCTATTTTGTGGCAACCTGAATGGATCTATGATATGAGCCTTAGGTTTCAAGATTTTTCACCGATTTTTGAGAAAACCAGAAGCGTACATAGCTGCTATCTCTTTCACAAAGATCAATTTATCATTCGCTGTGAAGACTTAGGTCGCCACAATGCAGTAGACAAGGTGGTCGGTTATGCCCTTAGGAACAAAATAAACCTAGAAGAATGTATCCTCTTTTCTAGCGGACGCATTCCTACAGATATGGTTTCTAAGGTTATTAATGCCAAGATTCCGATTCTAGTTACCAAGACTTCTGCAACCGATGAAGCCATTCGCTTAGCTCGGCAATTTCAGGTTACCTTGATTATCTATGCAAGACCGGATTCCTTCCAGCTCATTCCTTCAGAAGAGCCTAGCTAGTCTTCTGATTCATCCATCCTTAGCAGGCAGGTAAATGCATATGAATTATCAAAGAATTCGTTACTTTCTTGCAGCCGCAGAAAATGAAAGTTTTTCCAAGGCAGCTGCAAAGTCTTATATTTCTCCCCAAGCCTTCACCAAGCAAATCTCTTTGCTCGAAGATGAGCTTGGAGGAGTCTTATTTCACCGTTCTTCCCATGGCAGCACTTTAACTGCCTTAGGTCAGTATGCTTATGAAAGATTCTCCAAGATTGATCAGGAGCTGACCCTTTCCACCAATCAAATCCAGCAGTTTGCCTTAACCAAAAAAAGTCAGATTAATATAGGCTTCTTTTCTTCCCTGCCTCAAGGAAATCTTGTAACTCCTTTGATCACCTTTATTCTAGGACGTTATCCACAATATCGTATCAATATCAACATGGTAGAACTAGACGAAGGAAAGCTGATGCTACTAAATGGGCAGCTTGACCTTTTATTTACCAATACCCACGAGGAAGACGACTGGGACGGCTATGAAATGCAAGTTTTTTCTTCTCACCTAGCCAAAGTGGTGGTCTCTTTACTTCACCCTTGGTCTATGAAGGACTCTGTGACGATTCAAGACCTTAGTCAAGAGACCTTTTTAAAAATGCACATGCCGGATTCCCACTATCTGCTACCTGTGCAGAATAGTTTCTTTTCTAATGTTCCCTGTAAAGAAGTGGAAGAATGCAACAACTTCAATACTTTAATGGCCTTGCTGTTTCAAGGTAAGGGATTTGCTGTCTTTCCTGCAGCCTTCGCCCATATGGACCAGGCCAAGATTAAGTTCTTTGACTATCCCAATCGAGACTTTTGGTTCCATACCGCGCTCTTATATAAAAAAGAAGGCATTTCCCCTGATTTACTTTCTCTAACCAATGATATTTGCCAGGAATTTGACTTGCATCAACTTTAGGTTGATGCATTTCATTTTTTTAATGATTTTCCATTCTTGATTTTCGTGCTATATTTTCCTCATAAGATAACCGATTGGTAACTTTATGCAAAGGAGAAGATATCATGCAAACAAGAAAAGAAGCCTTGCTTAGTCTCCTTAAAGGAGAAAAAGCAGAATTTATCCCAGAAGTTTATTCCACTATGAAGGACATTGTCTTTCCTGGAGACCGTTTTATTGATTTGGAGAATTTTGACCCTTATGGTACAGGCCCAGATGCCTGGGGCGTTCTTTGGACCAACCAAGGACCAAATCCTTTAGTAGATGGCAATACAGTAGCTGCCAATTTTAAACTTTTTGATGACATGGATGAATGGAAGGACAAGGTACACTTCCCACCTCTAGACCATATGCCACTTGAGCAGATCTTTGGGGGTATGATGCATGGCATGCATGTGAATCCTGAGGAAGATGTTGTTTCTGTTCTGATTCTATCTGGACAGTTCGAGCGCATGAATCAGATGATTGGTATGGAAAATGCCCTATGCGCTTTTTATGAATACCCAGATGAGGTCCACGAATTCTTTGAAGCGATGTGTGAATATAAGCTAAAATGCATTGACCTTGCAGCCAAATACTGCCACCCTGAAGTCATTCATATGCATGATGACTGGGGTAGCAACAATAACATGTTCTTTTCTCCGGACCTATGGCGCGAATTCATCAAGCCTTTAGAAAAGAAATATGCCGATCGCATTCACGAACATGGCGCTTTATATATTCACCATTCCTGCGGCTTTATACAGCAGATTATGCCTGACCTCATTGAAATTGGAGTCGATGTCATTGAGCCGATGATGGTAGAGAACAATCCAGAAGAGATGATTGAAAAATATGGAGATCGAATCACTATTTTGGGTGGTCTCAACAATCGTATTATTGACAATCCGGCCTCATCAGAGGATGATATAAGAAATGAAGTTCGTTCTTGTATGGATCGTTATTGTCATATGGGCAAGCGATACATCCCATATTACATCCCAGCAATCGAGAAGAACTGGCTGATCTACATGGACGAAGTAAATAAGTATGGAGCTGACATCTTCAAGAAATAGCCAGCTTCCATGCCAAAGGAGGAAGCGTAAGCTATGAGATTAGAGGAGTTTTTACAGGAAAATGCTGACAAACTAGGGATTCACGAATATGGTTTTACTACGGTAGACAAGATTTCCTTTTCTCCCCAAGTAAGAGATTTGTGTGAAAAAAACTATTGTGGCCACTATGGCAAGTCCTGGGCCTGTCCCCCTGCAGTAGGGACTTATGAGGAATGCAAATCGGCCATTGAAGCCTATGAAAATGTCTTCGTATTTACCACCTTGCACCCACTAGAAGATTCTTTCGATGTAGAAGGCATGCTTGCTGGGCAAAAAGCACACAATGTGGTAAGCGAAAAAGTATTTAAGGTTGCCACGGATTTTATTGAAGGAGAAGTACTGAACCTCTCTAAAGATGGCTGTGGCATATGCGACAAATGCACTTATCCAGATGCTCCTTGTCGACTTCCAGACAAGCTCGCTCCCTCTATTGAGAGCTACGGCGTAGAAGTCAATCGGCTGGCAAGTGCAGCCAAGGTCCACTATATCGGTGGTGCCAATACCGTAACCTATTTTGGCTGCGTCATCTATCACAAGGAAAAAGATGATATCTCATAAAGAAAAGCAAGGCAGATGCTAGCATTGTAGCATCTGCCTTAGTTTTATCCTCTATATTGCTTTGGGGTCAATCCCACCTGCTTTTTAAAGACTCTAGAAAAGTAACTTTGGTCTTCAAATCCTACCGCAATTGCAATACTAAGCAAACTATAATTTGTATTTTGCAGCAATCTCTTGCTTTCCTCAACTCGAATCATGGTCAAATATTCCTTAAAGGACAGTCCCGTCACCTGCTTAAAGATACGGGAAAAGTAAGAAGGATTGAGATGAACCTGATTGGCAACATCCTGCAAGGTAAGAGGCGTAGCAAAATATTTGGCAATATATTCCATCGCCTCTCTAATCGGTCTTGCCGTTTCTCCTCCTGCTTTCGGAAACATACAGTCCATAAAACCTTCTAAAACTTCAAGCAGGGCGTAACACAAGTCATCAAAATTCTTAAAATCAGGGAGTTTTTGCAAAAATTCACTATTCATCTTGAGAACAGCTGCCGACGGAGCTCCATTTTCCATGGCTGTTCTAGATAGCAAGGAACAAAGCTCTGCGCATCGATTCTTCACATCGGTACTTCCCTTGGTTGCCGTCATCAAAAATCCCAACAAATTGTTCAAAACGAAGCGAGCGCCCTTTAAATCCCCCATCTTGACCTTGGACAAGAGCTCTCTTTCCTGGTCAAAAGGATAATCCACGCTTTCTGTCAAAAGTACTTCCTTGTAACGCTGCACCGACTCACTGATCTTGGCTTGTTGGTGGAGTTTCTTTTGATTAATAACAAACTGTTCCTTAGAATCCATAATCAAGTTGGAAAAGAGATAATAAAGCAAGTGAGAGATCTGGGTAACCCTACTTGGCTGTACCTGAGGCAACTCATGTGCATCATCATATAGTTCCATCAAGTCTTCCATGTCAAACTCACTATAGCGTCGTCCCACGTCAAGAACCATGGTAGAATCTGGATTTTCCAGCAAGAATGGCCCTACCAAGACAGATCCAAATAACTGATCATGATTCAGCAAAGGAAAGACAATATGACTTAAGTTGGAATGGCAAGAAAAAATATAGGCCTCTCCTAAGGTCATAGCTCTCCTGCCTGCCGTTGCATGAATCTGCTGACAGGTATCTGCTGTGGTTGCATGACTATTAAAATGCTTGCAGTATTGGGTCTTTTCTCCATAATGCACTAGAACGTTCCCCTCTTCATCTAATAGCTGAATCGGCAGGTTCACACTATAAAAGAAAGACTTCAATACCTGATCCATTTCTTCTTGATCTACAATTGTATAAATATATGCTCCCATAATTCACCTCTCTAGGATTATAGCATGTTTTTTATAAATTCAAAGTATACAATGTAAAATATTTTCACTTTTTTCGGTTCAATCATAAATTCAACTTGATTTTCTTAAATTCCCACATCTACAAGCACAGGTATTTTAAAAATAAGGAGGAAAAACCACATGAGTGCAATTATTGAAGAAATCTCTGCATACTTGCAGAAAGGTAGAGCAAAAAACGTTAAGGCTTTAGTAACCGAAGCTTTAGAAGCAAATGAAGATCCAAAGGAAATCTTAAATGACGGTCTTCTTGGCGGAATGATGATTATCGGTGAAAAGTTCAAGAACAATGAAGTATTCGTTCCTGAAGTTCTTGTAGCAGCACGTGCTATGAACGCAGGTCTTACTATTCTTGAGCCAAAGCTTGTTGAAATCGGTAACGAGCCAATTGGAAAGGCTGTTATTGGTACTGTTAAGGGTGACCTTCATGACATCGGTAAGAACCTAGTTTCTATGATGCTTAAGGGTGCTGGATTTGAGATCCATGACATCGGCGTTGACGTTGCTCCTGAGAAATTTATCGAAGAAGCAGAAAACATTGGTGCAGACATTGTATGTATGTCAGCTCTTTTGACAACAACCATGCCAGCAATGGAAGAGACCATCAACATGTTCACTGAAAAGGGTGTTCGTGACAAATACATCATCATGGTAGGTGGAGCACCTGTTAACCAGAACTTTGCAGACCAGATTGGTGCTGATTATTACACACCTGATGCTGCTACCTGTGCAGAAGTAGCAAAGAAAGCTGTTTCAGCTTAATTTCATCCAACTAAATAAGAAGGATTTGTGGTTTTTCTAATTTGGAAAGTTCCATTTTTGAAAATGAAAAAGGAATCCGGTGCAAATCCGGAGCAGTCACCACTACTGTAACGCGGACAAAGAGGCTTCATACCACTGACTAGATGAGTTGGGAAGGTTGCCTTAGCGGAGGATGCGAAGTCAGGAGACTTGCCATAGATTAAAAAAGCATGAAACTCTGGTGTAGAGTTTCATGCTTTTCTTTTGTTCTTTTTTGACTTGTTATCAAATGGTTTTCTTCTTGAAAAAAGTCTATCTTTTATTCGTAGATCAGTCTTCCACCTTCAAGAACACCACAACCATAATGGTCACATCGCAGACATCTGCCACATTCCTGAACAGCTTCTTCATGACTCATTTCATTTTCAACACCAAGGAAGTCATTCTTACGAATACGAGCTTCTCTCTCCGTAATATTTACACGACCCTTAGGAGTACGGTCATTTGCCTTAGGTGCTGGAACTTCAACGCCACAATCAAGCTTATGGTGATATCCTAAGTACTCATCAATATTTCTAGCAACAACTTTACCTGCAGCAATTGCTTTAATTACAGTTGCAGGGCCTGTCTGGCAGTCACCACCTACGAAGATGTTGTTATATCCCTCTGCTTCAAGATATTCATTTGCAATAAAGTTACCACGATTTGTCTTCATACCAAATTCTTCAAATGGCTGACAGACAATATCCTGTCCTACTGCAATCAAGATGACATCAGCTTCTACAAAACCTTCTGGCTTATTCGCTGTCATAGGAGATGGACGACCACCCTTAACAGGTCCGATCATCTGAGGCTGTACCTTAATTCCCTTACAGTTGCCAGCTTCATCTACAACAATATCTCCAGGTGCCTGAAGTGTTAACATCTCAACGCCTTCAGCGATTGCACTTTCTACTTCGGAAGGAAGCGCTGTCATGTCTTCCTGACGACGACGGTAAATAACAGTAACTTCATCTGCACCAGCACGAACAGAAGTACGCGCACAGTCCATCGCTACGTTACCACCACCAACGACTGCAACTTTCTTGCCATGGAAGTCTGGATAGTTATTGTATCCAATCTCACGAAGCAAATCTACAGCTGAGCTTACGCCCTTTGCATCGATATTATCAAGTCTCAGGCTCTTACCGGTATGAGCACCAATTGCAACATAAATAGCATCATACTCCTCAGCAATCTGCTTCATCTCTTCTGTTCCCACATAGGTCTCATATTTTACTTCAATATTGCCTACGCCCAAGATAGCACGAATGTCTTCGTCTAGTCTCTCACGTGGGAAACGATAAGCAGGAATACCATAACGAAGCATTCCACCAAGCTCCTTCTTATCTTCGAATACAACGACCTTATGACCCATCAAGGCTAAGAAATAAGCTGCAGTAAGACCAGAAGGACCTCCACCGATGATGGCGATCTTCTTACCAGTATCAACATTGCGCTCTGGAGTTGCAACCTGATCTGCATGAAGCTGATCTACTGCAAACTTCTTGATTCCACGAATGTTGATTGGAGCATCGATAATGGTACGACGGCATCTATTTTCACATGGATGTTCACAAATCAATGCACAAGCTGTTGGGAAAGGATTGTCCTTACGAATCATATTGATTGCTCCAGCATAATCTCCTTCGCCTGCTAATGCTACATAAGCTGGTACATTAACATGTGCAGGACACATTGCTTCACATGGTACCTTCTGCTCTACATCTTCTGTACAATATTTTTCATTTACATGGCTTGCATATTCTGCTGCAAAGGTCTCCATGCCATTCAATACAATATTGGCAGCCTCATATCCAATTGCACAATCAGCTGAATCACGAACCATTGTTGCAAGTGCTTTCAAATGATCTAAAGTCTCTGGTGTTGCTTCACACTTTACAATCTTTTCAAGCATAGCACTCATCTGTGGAATACCATCACGACATGGTACACACTTGCCACAGGTCTGCACTTCACTAGATTTTAGTAAAGACAAATGAAATGCTACAGGACACATTCCAGGTGGTGTTGCCTCGATTCTTCTTGCAAAGCGAGCCATATCATCATTTAACTTAGCGCTGGTATGATGAATACCAGAGATAGTAAGTTTGCTCATTCTATCTTTCCTCCACTTCTTTTTCACATTTTCTCTATATTTTCATTTTACCTAAGACTTCTGCCATTAAAACATTGTCTCATAGTTAAGAATATATATAAATTTTCAATGATTGTCAAACCCTACAAACACTGTACTTCTC
>CAVJBW010000051.1:8200-8847 GCA_963647625.1 Lachnospiraceae bacterium | reverse complement strand
AAGCATATGAAACGGGAGCTAAAAAGCCTCTCGTATATATTATTTATAAATAGAAGAAAGTAGGTAATAGGACAATGGAAAAGTCAATGGAGAAAATTGTAGCACTTGCAAAGGCAAGAGGTTTTGTATATCCAGGTTCTGAAATTTATGGTGGATTGGCCAATACTTGGGATTATGGCAATCTAGGAGTAGAACTGAAAAACAACGTAAAGAAGGCCTGGTGGCAGAAGTTCATCCAGGAGAATAAGTACAATGTTGGTGTGGATTGTGCGATTTTAATGAATCCACAGACCTGGGTAGCTTCTGGACATTTGGGAAGCTTTTCAGATCCTTTGATGGACTGTAAGGAATGTCATGAACGTTTTCGTGCAGACAAGATCATTGAAGACTATGCTAAGGAAGCGAATGTAACCTTAGAAGGTAGCGTAGATGGCTGGTCTCAGGAAATGATGAAAGACTTTATTGAAGAAAATGCCATTCCATGCCCATCTTGTGGAAAGCACAACTTTACAGATATCCGTTCCTTCAACTTGATGTTTAAGACCTTCCAGGGTGTTACAGAAGATGCAAAAAATACAGTTTATCTTCGCCCAGAGACTGCTCAGGGTATCTTTGTGAACTATCTGAACGTGCAAAAGACCGGTCGC
>CAVJBW010000051.1:0-8190 GCA_963647625.1 Lachnospiraceae bacterium | reverse complement strand
GCTCAGGGTATCTTTGTGAATTTCAAAAATGTACAGAGAACTTCACGTAAGAAGATTCCATTTGGAATTGGACAGATTGGTAAATCCTTCAGAAATGAAATTACACCTGGTAACTTTACCTTCCGTACCCGTGAGTTTGAGCAGATGGAATTGGAATTCTTCTGTGAGCCAGATACAGACCTTGAATGGTTTGAGTACTGGAGAAGCTTCTGCATTAATTGGCTAAAGAGTCTAGGAATGAAAGAAGAAGAAATGAGAGTTCGTGACCATGACAAGGAAGAGCTTTCCTTCTACTCTAAGGCAACTACCGATATCGAATATTTATTCCCATTCGGTTGGGGCGAGCTATGGGGAATTGCAGATCGTACAGACTATGACTTGACCCAGCATCAAACTGTTTCGGGAGAAGATCTGCAATATTTTGATGATGAGAAGAAAGAAAAATATATCCCTTATGTAATCGAGCCTTCTCTTGGAGCAGACCGTGTGGTACTTGCTTTCCTTTGTGGAGCTTATGACGAAGAAAATATTGGAACCGAAGAAAAGCCGGATATGAGAACGGTTCTTCATTTCCATCCAGCCCTAGCACCAGTTAAGATTGGGGTATTGCCTCTTTCTAAGAAGCTAAATGAAGGGGCTGAAAAAGTATTTGAACAATTGTCTAAAAAGTATAATTGCGAATTTGACGATCGTGGAAATATTGGTAAGAGATATCGTCGTCAGGATGAAATCGGTACACCATTCTGCGTTACTTATGACTTTGATTCACAAGAAGATCAAGCAGTTACCGTTCGTGATCGAGATACCATGCAGCAGGTTCGCATCAAAATTGATGAATTAGATGCTTATTTTGCAGATAAATTTACCTTTTAATTAGAATTAGTTTGCCTAAAAGTCGTAGCAGGACATCCTGCTACGATTTTTTTGTTATGGAAAATGTTAGATAATTGGCGGATAAATTCATAAAACTAAGCAAAAAGCATAATACAATAAAAGCGACTAGTCAAAGTACACAAAAAAGTGCACAAAGTCAGGTTGCTTTAAAAGGGAAATATGTTAAAATGTAATCAAATCCGTTATGGGATACATGACAACTAGTCAGAGAAAAGTACTAATTATGGAGGAGGAAAAAATATGGCAAACAAATGGGTTTATTTGTTCAAAGAAGGAAATGCTGATATGCGAGAGCTTTTAGGGGGTAAAGGAGCGAATCTTGCAGAGATGACGAATATTGGTCTTCCAGTACCACAAGGTTTCACCATTACTACAGAAGCTTGTACTCAGTACTATGAAGATGGACGGGAAATAAATGATGAAATAAAAAGTCAGATTGATGAACATATTATCAAGATGGAAGAAATCACAGGAAAGAAGTTTGGGGATAAGACCAATCCACTCCTTGTTTCCGTTCGTTCTGGAGCGAGAGCATCTATGCCTGGTATGATGGATACCATCTTGAACTTAGGTCTGAATGAAGAAGTAGTAGAAGTCATTGCGAAGCAGTCGAACAATCCTAGATGGGCTTGGGATTGTTATCGAAGATTTATTCAGATGTATTCCGACGTAGTTATGGAAGTTGGAAAGAAATATTTTGAAGAATTAATCGACGAAATGAAAGCGGACCGCGGAGTGAAGCAGGACGTAGAACTTACAGCAGAAGATCTAAAAGAATTGGCTGGAAAGTTCAAGGCAGAATATAAAGAGAAGATTGGAGAAGACTTCCCATCGGATCCGAAGGAACAGTTATATGGTGCGATTAAGGCAGTCTTTCGTTCTTGGGACAATCCTAGAGCGAATGTCTATCGTAGAGACAATGACATTCCATACTCTTGGGGAACCGCTGTCAATGTACAGTCTATGGCATTTGGTAATATGGGCGAGGACTGTGGTACAGGTGTTGCATTTACAAGAGACCCAGCAACCGGAGAGAAGGGCTTGTTCGGTGAATTCTTAACAAATGCTCAGGGAGAAGATGTGGTTGCCGGTGTTCGTACTCCAATGAAGATTAGCGAAATGGAAAACAAATTCCCAGAAGCATTTGAAGAATTTGTTCAGGTATGCAAGACCTTAGAAGACCACTATCGTGATATGCAGGATATGGAATTTACCGTAGAGCATGGTAAGCTTTATATGCTTCAGACGAGAAATGGTAAGAGAACTGCACAAGCTGCCTTGAAGATTGCCTGTGATTTGGTAGACGAAGGCATGAGAACAGAAAAAGAAGCAGTTGCCATGATTGATCCTCGTAATCTAGACACCCTCTTGCATCCACAATTTGATGCAAAGAAATTAAAAGAAGCCAGCCCAATTGGAAAGGGACTTGGAGCTTCCCCAGGAGCAGCTTGCGGTAAGATTGTCTTTACAGCGGAGGATGCACAAAGCTGGGCAGAAAGAGGAGAAAAGGTGGTTTTAGTTCGTCTTGAAACCTCTCCGGAAGATATCACTGGAATGAAGTCTGCCCAAGGAATCTTAACGGTACGTGGAGGTATGACTTCGCATGCCGCTGTTGTAGCTAGAGGTATGGGTACCTGCTGCGTATCCGGATGTGGCGATATTGCCATGGATGAAGAGAATAAGAAATTTACCTTGGCCGGAAAAGAATTCCATGAAGGAGATCCAATTTCATTAGATGGAACCACCGGTAATATTTATGACGGACTGATTCCTACCGTAGATGCTACTATTGCAGGAGAGTTTGGTCGTATTATGGACTGGGCAGATAAGTATAGAAGACTGAAAGTACGCACCAATGCTGACACCCCACAAGACGCGAAGAAAGCGAGAGAATTAGGTGCAGAAGGTATTGGGCTATGCCGTACAGAGCATATGTTCTTTGATGAAGAAAGAATTGCGGCATTTAGAGAAATGATTTGCGCAGATACGGTAGAAGGCAGAGAAGCGGCACTAGATAAGATTCTCCCATACCAGCAGGGAGACTTTAAGGAACTGTTTGAAGCTTTAGAGGGCAATCCAGTTACCATCCGTTTCCTAGATCCACCACTTCATGAATTTGTACCAACAGAAGAAGAGGATATCAAGAAGCTAGCGGATGCCCAAGGAAAGAGTGTAGAAGCAATCAAGGAATTGATTGAGGGATTAAAGGAATTTAACCCAATGATGGGCCACAGAGGATGCCGACTTACTGTTACCTATCCTGAGATTGCTCGTATGCAGACCAAGGCAGTTATTCGTGCAGCCATTGAGGTTCAAAAGGCTCATAGTGACTGGAAGGTAAAGCCAGAGATTATGATTCCACTGGTATGCGATATCAAGGAACTCAAATATGTAAAACAGTTCGTAGTTGAGACTGCAGATGAACAGATCAAAGAAGCTGGCATTGACTTAGAGTATGAAGTAGGAACCATGATTGAAATTCCTAGAGCAGCGCTTACTGCTGATGAAATTGCTTCTCAGGCGGACTTCTTCTGCTTTGGAACCAATGACTTGACCCAGATGACATTTGGATTCTCTCGAGATGATGCAGGCAAGTTCTTGAATGCATATTATGACACTAAGATTTTTGAAAATGATCCATTTGCCAAATTAGACCAAAATGGAGTGGGCAAATTAATGGAAACAGCCATCAAGCTAGGAAGACCTGTCAATAACAAGCTTCATATTGGAATTTGTGGAGAGCATGGTGGAGATCCTACTTCTGTAGAATATTGCCACAAGATTGGCCTTGATTATGTATCTTGCTCACCATTTAGAGTGCCAGTAGCAAGACTTGCAGCAGCACAGGCAGCAATCAAGGAAGGATAAGATACTATGGCAATTACAATTAATGGCATCAATCATTTTGCAATCAGTGTGGCTGATTTAGAGGAAACCATTGAATGGTACAGCAGGGTCTTTGGATTTACGGTGATTGATCGGTCCGAAATTCCAGGAGCTCAGATTAAGGTCTCCCACATGCAGGGAAAAGGCTTTATTCTAGAAATCTTTGAGGCCAAGGAGGCAGCGTCTTTGCCAGAGGATAGAAAGGTTCCTAATAAGGACTTGATGACTCAAGGTAACAAACATGCATCCTTTGGAGTGCCAGATGGGAAAAAAGCCAAAGAGCAGCTAGAACAGATGGGAGTCGAAATCGCCATGGTAGCAGAAGTGGATGGAACCTATGGGGTATTTATCCGAGATAATACCGGCAATCTGATTGAAATATTTGAAGAAAAGGGAGATAGTCCTTTTAATCAACACAAATAAGCAATACAAAGTGGAATACCATGGAATATGGTATTCCATTTTGAATATTGTATACAAAATCTTCTGGCCTTATAATGATTATGATAAAAAAATAACGAATTTAGGCTAGGAGAGACAATTATGAGAGGATTGCATACACAAGTATCTACTCTTCGCAAAAATGTTTTTGTGGAAGTTGCAAGAATTGCATTTGAAGAATCAAGGGAAAGCATGAAAGAGGCCATTGAGGATCTGCCATACAAGCTATCCCCAGGAGAAGTGCCTTTATTTCGAGAAAATATTTATAGAGAGAGGGCAATCTCGGCTGAGAGGGCTAGACTAGCCATGGGCTTATCCATTCGACCACAAAATAAACCGGTTCATACCTCTAGTGGGATGGAAGAGAGCACGATTGATGAAATCTATTATGAACCGCCACTGATGCAGGTGATTCCATCTGCTTGCAACGAGTGTGAGGACAATGTCTATGAAGTCAGCAATTTGTGTCGTGACTGTATTGCTCATCAGTGCATGGAAATGTGCCCAAAAGATGCCATCACTCACGTGGATGGTCAGGCTTTTATTGATCAGGATAAATGCATCAAATGTGGCAGATGCAAAAGTGCTTGCCCTTATGATGCAATCGGCAAAAGAACCAGACCTTGCTCCTTATCTTGCGGAGTAAAAGCAATTGGAACAGACGAATATGGAAGAGCCAAAATCGACCAGGATAAGTGTCTTTCTTGTGGTATGTGTATGGTGAATTGTCCTTTTGGAGCGATTGCGGACAAATCCCAATTCTTTCAGTTGATTCTCAGTCTTAGAAAGGGCCAGGAAGTAGTAGCAGAGATTGCTCCGGCTTATGTGGGACAGTTTGGAGCCAAGGCGACTCCAAGCAAGATTCATTCGGCTTTAAAGGCCCTTGGATTTTCCCAGGTCTATGAAGTTGCACTAGGCGCGGATATGGGGGCACTAGCCGAGGCAAAGACATATGCAACAAAGGTCCAGACAGGCGAATTGCCATTTCTATTAACTTCTTGTTGTCCTTCCTGGGCCATGCTTGCCAAGACACAATTTCCAGAGATTATTGACAATATCTCTACCGATTTAACGCCAATGGTGGCGACCGCGCGTAGCATCAAAAAAGAACATCCCAATGCCAAGGTGGTATTTATTGGACCTTGTGCAGCAAAAAAACTTGAAGCGATGCGCCATAGCGTGCGAAGTGATGTAGACTTTGTGATTACCTTTGAAGAACTTGATGCCATGTTTGAGGCCAAAGGAATTCATCCAGAAGAAATCGAGGAAACATCAGCATTTCATGATGCAACAGCAGTAGGAAGAGGTTATGGTGTTGCAGGCGGAGTGGCAGATGCCATCACAAAGTGCGTACAGACTTATTATCCAGGGGTAGAAACCAAGATTGAGCATGCAGAAGGTCTTGCAGATTGTAAGAAAATGCTCCTTTTGGCCAAAGCAGGAAAGATGAACGGCTGTCTAATCGAAGGCATGGGCTGTCCTGGCGGCTGCGTGGCAGGTGCAGGAACCTTGCTTCCAGTGCAAGAGGCCAAGAAAAATGTACAAAAGATTGTTGCAGATTCTACCAGGAAGGTGCCAAGGAAGGAACTCGAGCAAATCGAGTTAAAATAATCATGAGAATCTCTTGTTTTTGTGCTACAATGTAGCCTAGAAAGAAGGAATCAGTATGGGTATGAAAATCATTGGATTATTAATTGTAGTTGCCATTGCAGCTGTTTGCTTTTTGGTTATGAGTAAGTTCTACCAGGAAGAGGAAAAGTGCCAAGACCAAAAAAGGTGTGACGGCAATTGTGCTAGCTGCGCCCAAGCCATGAATGAGCGCTATATGCAAAGCAAGAAGGAAAATATTCATGAAGACAGATAGTCCGCTTTTGTTATGGGGAAGGACTCCTTGTAGCAATTTAGATGACTTGTTAAAACAGGGAAAGTGGACCAAGAGCCGGCTTGACTATGCAAGAAAGTACAAGATACCCCAAGACGCAGCCAATGCCATCTATGCCCAAATGCTGCTTGCGTCCTGTTTGGAAAAATATCTAGGGGAGTCTGTCAGCCTAGAAGAAATAGAGATTCAAAAGACCAAGAAGGGCCAGCCTTACTTGCCAGCTTTTTCGGATTTATATTTATCCATTTCTCATTCTTCCGATTATGTGGCAGTGGCAGTTGCAAGAGAAAGAATCGGTATTGATATTCAACAGGTTCGACCGGTGAAGGACTCTCTATACAAGAGGACCTTGTCAATCAAGGAGAGGGACTTTTTGCAGCAGTGCCAAGATCCCCATAGGGAGTTTGCTTTGCTTTGGGCCTTGAAGGAAGCAATTGTAAAAAAGCAGGGCAGTGGATTTGACAGATCACCAAGGGAGATCGATCTTGGCCCTTGCCTGTCTTATGTAGAGGGACAATTAGCACTTCTAGAAGAGGCTCGATATCAGGGAGATAGAATTCTTTGTCAGAAGCAGGAGCATCTGATGATAGGAATTTGCGGACCCCATGAAAGATGCAGAATCAAAAAAAGCTAGATGCTTTGATGATTACTTCGTTTATTGGATAGACCAATGAAAGTAACCATCAAGTGCATCTAGCTTTTCCTTTTTTATATATGAGGGGAGATTATTTTCCAGCTAGTTCTTTGGTAAAAGCTTCTGCTTCACTTTCAGTCATGAAATCTCGGTTGTATTGATGTTCATTGATAAATAGAACAATAATGACTACCACGATAGAGGCAATGGCTGCAATGACATAAGACATTCTTAAGTTGCCAGTTGCATTGAGTACATTTCCGTTGACACAAAAGCCAAAGGATGATACCAGGGCCTGGATTGGGAAGAGGACAGAATTTACCTTCTTAAATCCGTGACGACCAAATACAGCAGCTGGTAACGAGGTGGTAAAGTTAGCAGATCCACCTAATGCCAATGCAAACATAATCAAGAATATGATAACAAGTGGACGCTTTTCTGTTACTTCAAGCATCAAAGCAACGGCATACCAGATACCGAAGAAAATCATGGTCTTTTTGGTTCCAAGCTTTTGGTCCATGGCACCGATAATCCAAGATCCTACAATACCTGCAAATGCCAGAATGGTCATGATGGAAAGTGCCTGCGCTTGCGTAAATCCAACTTCTTGGTTACGAACAACCAGCTGAGTGATAATGATGGTAGATACAAACTGGAATCCACCAGAAGCAACGGCTACCAGCCAGAAGGTCTTTCTGCTAAAGAGCTTTTTGATCGTCCAACCACCATCTTCATCAAGATCTTCATTGAAATATTCACTTTTGTATACTTCGTTGGATACATTGTCAGGGTTGATACCACGTTCTTGTGGGGTATTACGCATGAATACAAGACCTGCAACTGCCAAGATTGCAATTAAAATAGATGGGAATACAACGGCATTGGTAACACCCATTTTTGCTACTAATACGGTGATCAATGGAACAAAGAATCCGGTAGACATGTTATGTCCCATAGTGGTATAGCCCATAACAATACCTTTTTTCTTTGGGAACCATTGTGCAACAAAGGCACCACCAGAGATATAGCCAGCACTCATACATCCGATGGTACAGATGCATAAGGCAATACCATATTGTGCAAGACTATTGGCATGACCCATTCCAAAGTAACCAACACCGCCCAAAATCAGACAGATAAAGCTGGTGATACGAGCGCCAATCTTACGGTTGACAGCACCCATAACAAAGAAAAAGATAACGCCTACCATAGCGGCAACAGTACCCATATTCAAGACGTCTCCAGCTTGGATGCCTAGCTTTTCGGCAACAGCAGGGGCCACGACATTGGAGCTGTCATTTACCATACCAGCATAGAACCAGAACATCAACAGACAGAAGATGATGGTTCCCCAACCTTTCCCGAAATTAAATAATTCGTTTTTGCTTTTTTCTTTCATATTCGCTTCTCCTTTGCTTTTTTATCTAAAGAGATTATAAGTGAGGAATAAAGA
>CAVJBW010000050.1:0-8931 GCA_963647625.1 Lachnospiraceae bacterium | reverse complement strand
CTAACACGGTGTTAGGTCATCCTAATAAAAAGTGTTTACATGAAGTGATTGGTAGGGCGATAGAACGAAAATAAGCCCGCCAGGAAGGAGTACAATGAAAAGAAGATTAGTATCAATGCTTTTAGCATCTATGATGGTATTTTCCGTAGGAACAACAGCTATTGCAGCTCAGATTCCATCGGCTCTTACAGTAGCAGCAGATCAAGCAGGAGTAACGCAGGAGTATTCTTATCTCTATGTAGGTCTTACCTATGCTGAATATTGGGAAAATGAAGGGGTCTATAATGCAGACAATACAGACTCGTCCGAGGAAAAAGATTCCCATGATGAAACAGATAAGGGCGGATATGATGCGGTTAGCCGTGCAACGAAAAATCATGGAATCCATAGAGGCAGTTATCAGAATATGACAACGATTTATCTAAAAGAGGATTCTGAGACTGCAAAGACATTAGGTACAACCGAGCTTGAAGTAGCTTACTTTGCGGATTCTAAGAGTAGGTATGCTGTAACCTTGACAGATGGCAGTGTTGTCGCAGATGCTTATACCGATATGGATCATTATGAAGTAACTGGTATTAAGTATGTTCCAGTCAAAGTCGCAACCAAGGATCTAGAGGCTTTGAAAGAAGCTTATCCAAACTATGTGGAAAATGGTGGAACTTTAAATGGTGGATTTTCTGAAGGCGGATTAAAGAGCTACTCTGTAAAGGCTAATGTGACAGACAATACCAACGGTCTAAAAGTAGCGACTAAGAATGAGGACGGAAGCTTTAGCTTTTCTGCAAGAAAGACAGATGGAACAGATTCTGGTATCGAAGGTCAGGCACTAAAGACGGTATCAAGTGATGTAACTCCTGTCCTTAAATCAAATAATGGCGTAGGTTCTTATGGAGAATTTATTCGCTTGGACCTATTAGGTAAGCCAACAACTGCAGAGGATGGAACTACCAAGTATGGCACGGAATATGGTGATCTAGGAGCCAATATGCAGGCTGTTGTATGGACTTATTATGGAGAGGATAGTAGCCGTAAGAATCCAGTTGCAACCTTTGGAACCAAGTTCGCTGCGGACAACTGGATGCACAAGACAAATGGTATCCAACTAGGACTTACAGAGTCTGAACGCTGCCAGATCCCAGAAGGATATGATGGAACAGGATATTGGACCGTAACTGTTTCTGCTTTGGGCTATGCAGATTATAGCTATGATTTTGAAGCAACTGAGGCAAATATCGCCCAGCTAAGTCTAGCAACGGATGAAGACCTTCAAGATCTGAAAGATCTCTATGAGGAAGCAAGTGAATTGAAGAAGGCAGACTATACGACAGCGACCTGGTCTAATTTTGAAACAGAACTAAATGAAACCAAGGACTTGTTGAATCAAGATGGTCTTTATGTAACGGAAGTCAATGAGCAGATGACTCACTTATCTGAGGCTATGGATGCTCTAAAAGAAGTAAAGGTAACTCTAAAAGTATCTGCAAATAACCTATATGCAGGCGAGATGGCAACCTTGACAGGATCTGTAGAGGGTAATGATAGCACTTTGGTATATACCAGCTCTAATGCAAGTATTGCATCCGTAGATGCAACTGGTAAAGTAACAGCGAAGAAGGCGGGAACAGCAACTATTACAGCAACTCTAAGTGATGGAACTCTTTCTCAGTCAGTGAAGATCAAAGTAGTAGAGCCAAAGGTAAGCCTTTCTACTAATTCAGCGACCCTTTATACGGTAAGCAAGAAGACCATCAGCCTAAATGGTAAGGTAAATGGTCCAGCCAAGGCTATTACTTATAAGACCTCTAATAGCAAGGTAGCAACCGTTTCTACAAAGGGTGTCGTAACAGCGAAAAAGGCAGGAAGTGCAACTATTACAGCAAGCATGCAGGTAGGTGGCAAGACCATTTCTACAACTTGCAAGATTACAGTTAAGAATCCATCCTTAAAGGTATCAAAATCTAAAGTAACCTTAAAGGTAGGAAAGAAGACCACGATTAAAGCAACTGCTACTCCTACAGCCAAGGTGACCTATACATCAAGCAATAAGAAGGTAGCAACCGTAACTTCTAAGGGCCAAATCAAGGCAATTAAGAAGGGAAGTGCAACCATTACAGTAAAGGCAAATGGCCTTACTAAGAAAGTAAAAGTAACAGTAAAGAAATAATTTTATGCTTTCTCTTAATAAGGAAAGTAAAAGAAAAGACGGTGAATCGAAATCTCGGTTCCCGTCTTTTCTTATATGTAAGAGACTTTTTTTATTGATAGGACTCTTATACTTTCTTGAACTTGGCTACTTCATTGGTAAGGTTGGTGGTGACGCTGCGGTTATTTTCCATTTCACCATCAATCTGGCTAATGCTTGATACTAGGTCACAAGTGTTTTCTGCTGCTGCAGATACCCCTTCCGCACTTTCGGTAATTGCCTCTGAGGTATTATTGATCAGCTCGATGGCTGCGGTGATTTTTTCCTTGATAGAATCTGTTTGAGCCTGGAACTGAGTCATGATGTCATCAACTTTGGAGGCATCTCCCACATAGGCTTCTCCCGTTTCTACCATATTCTTGTAGTCGGTAATAATGTCGGTATTCATATATTCTAGAAGCTGGCCGGCATTTCCTGCAAGCTCTTTAACCGCATCATTGACTAGCATAGAAATCTGTTGGATGTTATTGGCTGTTTCACGGCTGTTGTCGGCTAGCTGACGAATCTCATCTGCAACTACAGCAAATCCCTTGCCGGCTTCTCCAGCTCTTGCTGCTTCGATGGAAGCATTTAAAGCAAGCAGGTTGGTCTGACTGGCAATGGATAGAATATCATTGGTGAGATCGTTGATCTTGTCTACGCTCTTGCTATTCTCTATGGAAGTGCTTAGATTGTCTGTAATCTCAGCGATGATACCTTGGGTATTTTCCTGGCTTTCCTGAGAAGAATTTTTGAGTTCTTCTGCACGGGTGTTGATCTCTCTTGCAAAGCTAAGACCACTAGCGGCTTCTTCATAGATCTCATTGACTTCATTGTAGATATTTTCAATATATTCTTTTACCTGAAGGGTGGTAGCATCTACTTCTTCCATGCTAGCGGCAAGCTCTTCCATAATGGCGGAAGTATCGGTTGCCTGTTCGTTAGAAGCTGAGATAGAAGCAACCACATTGGCGACAGATTCACTTAAGTTGCTTGCTCCTTGCTTGATCTTGATGGTCACGCTTTGCAGCACTTCGGTATATTTGTTGATGCCTTGAATGATACGACCGATTTCATCTATTCGATTTGTCTCGATTCTAGCAGTTAAGTCCCCATTTCCTTCCTGAATATTTCCAATGATGACTTCTAGGTCTGTAGTAGCCTTGGTCAAAGGTTTCATTAGGAATCTTGAAACGAAGAAGATAACGATCAATCCTGCAATAATACAGATGATAGATACAATCACAGAATTGATAAACAAGCTACTGATAATGGCATTGACATTATCGACATCTTCTAGATAGGCAACCTTCCAACCAGTACTTTCTACGGTTGTAAATGCCACATACTGATCATGATTGGTGAGCATAGAATTGTAATCTAGGATGCCCTTGTCTTTTTTGAGCATACTATTAAACAGATTTGCAAGCTTTGTATAAGAAGAATCGGTCTCTTGGTAAGTGATTGGATTGATGGAGAGGTTGATGCCTTCTCCTTCTGTAACAAGCAAGCCAGATTCATCGAAGTAAGGTGCTTCATTTTCATCTAAGGCAAATTCTGCAGCATTGGAATGACCGATGTAATTGCCTTCAGGATCGATGATGAAGGCTTCAGAATCCTTGTCGAGCAAGTCTCCAAACTGAGAAATCAGCACGGTTCCTACCAAAGCTCCCGTTGTATTTCCCTTAGCATCTTTAACTGGGACTGCGTTGGTTACCATGTAGGAAGTTCCATCAATGGTAAGGGAAGAACGGTAGCAAGCTTCTCCTGTTTCTATGGTCTGCTCAAAGGCCTCATCGTGGCTTTCTAACAGATTCAAGCTAACATCTTCGGCTGGTAGATAGGAATTTCCTTTTTTGTCTACATAGAGAATGGTGTAATAGGCACTATCTTCTGAAGTCACATCTTTAGAAGCGATGCTACACCGTTCCTTGAAACTAACAGATGGATCTGTAAAATCAGACCTCCTAGCCATGGATTCTAGGTAGGCAATATTGTCTTGAAGCTTTTGCTCGACTTGAGATGCCATGAGATTTACCTGTTCTTGCAGGTTTTCTTTGTTGGATTCAATTACCTTGGACCTGGTGGTATACAAGGTTGCTGCTGTAAGAAATAGGCAAATCGCAATTAGCACAACGGCAAAGTAAGCGACTAGTTTGGTACTAATGCTTTTTTTCATGAATAATCTCTCCTTCTTTGAAATAGTACTTTCTAATTAAAGTTATAGTACCATAAATCTGTGTCCATTGGAAGAAAATATAATAGAAAATTGACGAAATATATTTCTATATGATAGAATACTATAGTTTAAGATAGAAGATATTATATGAAGGAGTAGATCATGGAAATCATGAATTGGAACATTGGCTCTAGTGGCCTTAGTGCTGAAGTAGAGGATATTAAGTGGGAGAGAATTCATCTTTACCTATATGTCAGACTAAAGATGGATGAGAATAGAGATTATGATATAAATACACTTGAATTTTATGGAGTAAACGGAAAGGGAATCTGTCCAATTCAATTTGATTGTGAAAGACTAGAAGACGATTTCGTTTCATTACATGTGAATATTACCAATACAGGCAATCGCGATACCATTCCTAGAGGCATCTATCGCATCTTTATCTGCCAAGGAACTGAGATCCTAGCAGAGTGTGAAACCAGCTATAAGATTGCAGACAAGCTAGAAGACCTTTCGAGACATTTCTTATATAGCAATCGAGGTAAGTCTTATAATGTAACCTTTTTCGTAGAGGATGGAGCAGATAGCCTGCCATTTCGTATGCACTGCATTATCCTAGGAGCGATTACAGGAATCTTTCCGACCCAGCCTAGGTACAGGAAGAGAGTAAGACCTTTTAAGACTTTTCATGATTGCTATATTGCAAGCAAACCAGTACTTCGAAGATTTTATCGTTTTTATTCTTCTCTATATAAGAAGAAAAGAAGCAATACCGTTTTGTTTATGACAGAGCAAAGTGACACAGTAGGAACCAACTTGATGGCAGTAGCTGACAAGATGACTCAAAGAGGTCTTGATCAAAAGTTTCAGATTCTATATTCTGCAAGACCTGCAGCTGCTATGGACCAGGGAGTAAGAAGCTGGATCGAATTGGTAAAGAAGGTTGCCATGAGTGGCACCATCTTCATGGATGACCATGCACCTGTATTTGACTGGCTCAAAGTAGATGAGGATACCACCATCATTCAGCTGTGGCATGCAGGTGCAGGCTTTAAGTCTTCCGGCTATAGCCGTTGGGGCCATGAAGGATGCCCATCACCTCAGTCTTGTCATAGACAGTACAAGTATGGTATTGCAGGCTCTAAGAATATTGCACCATTTTTCTCCGAACTGTGGGGAATCAATGATGAGAATGTCTTACCTACGGGGATGCCTCGTATGGATGAATTCCTTGATGAAACTCATAAGCAAGAGAAGATAAAGGAATTATATGAGCAGTTCCCTATGTGTAAGGGCAAGAAGGTCATCTTGTATGGTCCTACCTATCGAGGACGAAATAAAAAGAAGGCTTACTATCCTTATGAACTTATTGATTTTCAGAGATTATATGACCTATGTGGCGATGAATATGTAGTCTTATTTAAGATGCATCCGTGGGTCAATGAAGATATCCAGATTGAAGAGCAATATGCTGACAAGTTCTTAGATGTCAAGACCTATCCGAATATCAATGACCTATTTTATATTGTTGACTTGCTGATTACCGATTATTCATCCAATATATTCGAATATTCTTTGATGAAAAAGCCAATGCTGTTCTTTGCCTTTGACAAGATTCAATATTCTTATTCAAGAGGCTTCCATAGAGCTTATGAAGAGTCTGCACCAGGCAAAGTATGTTATACTTTTGATGAAGTCTTAGATGCTATTGAAAAGAAAGATTTCGAATATGAAAAGGTACAACAATATATTGACCATCATTTTGACTATATTGACAGCAATGCATCAGACAGAGTGATTGACTGGTTCTTGCTTGATCAGATGCCAGAGGATCTAAAACAAGCCATTCAGAAGAAGGATGAGCAGGTATCTAGACTAAAAGAATTGGACTTTGCCACACCGATGATGGCACAATTAGAAGATAAAGAGGAGAAATAATATGAATATTGCAATTATATTTGCCGGTGGTAGCGGCGTACGTATGGGAGCTGGCGTTCCAAAACAGTTTTTGGAAATCAATGGAAGGCCTATTATCATCCATACTCTTCAGCTCTTTCAATATCATGATCAGATTGATAAGATCTATGTATCTGTACTGAAGGACTATATTCCATTTATGAAGGAACTCGTAGAGGAATATCGCCTAAGTAAAGTAGCAGATGTGATATCAGGAGGAGCAACTGCTCAGGATTCTATCTACAATGCTTTGAAGAAGGCTGAAAGCGAGAATCCTAATGATTCTATCGTTTTATTACATGATGGAGTAAGACCATTCGTCTCTTACGATGTAATTAGTGACAACATTCAATCCGTCAAAGAATATGGAAATGGGATTACCTGTACTTCCTGCTATGAAACCATTATGATTAGCAAGACAGGAAAGACCGTAGATGATGTTCCATATCGTAAGGAGACCTTTGCAGCTCAGGCACCACAGAGCTTTTATCTAAAAGATATTATTGCAGCCCATGATGCAGTAAGAAGTTCAGAGAATGGTTATGAAAATATGGTGGATGCTTGTACCATTATTAGAAGCCAGGGAATTGAGGCTCATATGGTAGAAGGTAATCGTGGTAATATCAAGGTTACTACGCCAGAGGATGTTTATATGTTTAGAGCCTTGTTACAGTATAAGGAGAATGAACAGGCCTTTGGTCTTGGAATTACCAACCGAATCGGAAATGCAAGAAAACAGGTATAAATCGCGAGAAAGGTGATAAAGAATGAAGGAATGTTTTGATTGTGAAGTCATGCAGCAGGACTTAGAAAGTCTTGTATCAGGACAATTGCCGGTAGAGGACCTAGCCCATCAGTCAGTCTTGATCACTGGTTCTACCGGATTGATTGGCTCTCAGATGGTTCGACTTTTGGCTTGTTATAATAGAATCCAAGGACTAGGAATCAAGATTCTTGCTATGGTCAGAAGCGAAGAAAAAGGAAAAAAGCTTTTTGCACCACTGATTGAGCGTGGAGATGTGAAGCTGATCCTAGGAGATATTAATGATGAGCTTGTGGTAGAAGATGAGATTGACTATATCATCCATGGAGCCTCTGCAACTAGCTCTAAATATTTTGTTTCCAATCCAGTAGAAACCATTTATACAGCCTTAGATGGAACTTCAAATATCTTGAAGCTAGCCCAGAAAAAGGGCATCAAGGCCATGGTTTATCTATCTTCTCTTGAAGTCTATGGAACACCAGAGGAAAGCGCCGGACTGATTGCAGAAGACAATTATGGTTATATCGATCCTTTGAGCACTAGAAGTAGCTATTCGGAAGGAAAGCGTATGGTAGAGTGTTTGTGTGCATCTTATGCTCAGGAATATCAAGTTCCTGTCAAGGTGGCCCGTCTATCTCAGACCTTCGGACCGGGAGTAGACTATCAGGATGGAAGAGTATTTGCAGAATTTGCAAGATGTGCAATGGAAGGTAAAGATATCGTCTTGCATACTCAGGGAAGAACCGTAAGGAGTTATTGCTATACCAAGGATGCTTTGTCTGCACTCCTTTATATCCTTCTAAAAGGACAAGTAGGAGAAGCCTACAATGTAACCAATATGGATACGGCAGTGTCTATCAAGGAAATGGCGCAGATGGTATGTGATACCATAGGAAAAGGACAGATTCAAACACTAATTGATATTCCAGAAGATGTAGCTTCCTTTGGCTATAATCCAGAGATGGTTATTCGGTTAGATTCAAGCAAGCTAGAAGGACTTGGCTGGAAAGCAACCACCAGACTAGAGGAAATGTATGAAAGACTGGTTGCTGGATTTGTAAAATAAGATTTCATTGAAATAGAAAATGTATCCTACAAAATAAGCAGGTGGCCATGGGCCACCTGCTTATTTTATTTTAACTGAATGGATACGATCTTACTACTTCCGTAGATTTTTACCTTGCCTATGGTAGTACAAGGAATCACTTTGTAGTAATAAGTAGATTTTTTCTTTACTTTGGTATCTTTGTATGAAATCTTTTGTCCTTTCACCTGCTTGATTGTGGCGATCTGGGTATAACCTGTATTTTTGTTTTTGGAGCGGTAAATAAGATAGCTAGTTGCCTGAGGAAGTTTTTTGAAGCTTATGAGGACTTTCTTGGACTTGGTTTTCTTGGCAGCTAGTGATTTTACTCCTTGGTGCCCATAGGTCTTTGAATTTATTTTTATGCTACTGTGAGCATTATTTTTATAAGTATTTGGATGAATCTTGCTATTTACCTTAGCCGAAATAAGCATTGCCTGATCGCAATTGGAGATGGTATTGCTTTTTAAGGTGAGTTTGCCAGTGTATGCAAGGATTCCTATCGTCTTTTTATTGGTGCCTTTTAATATGTTTTTTTCTATAGTCATAGAGCCACAGTTTGAATCCGGGTGGCAATAGATACCATTTTGCTTGAAGGAAGTGATTTGATTCTTGGCAATGGTTGAAGCTTGGCTGTCTTTACAGAGATAGATTCCAAATGGAGAACGACTTATCTTATTATTTTTTATGACTCCATTAGTGGAAGACTCCCTCAACTGGATTCCATAAAAGGTTGCCTTGGAATTAGAAGAGGCATAAGT
>CAVJBW010000049.1:0-9038 GCA_963647625.1 Lachnospiraceae bacterium | reverse complement strand
AAAATATTGAAAAAAAGGTTGACTTTATATTAGCAAATGAATATAATAATTTTTTTTTTTTTTTTTTGTCGGAATTGGCAGACGAGGCAGACTCAAAATCTGTTGAGAGCAATCTCGTGCGGGTTCAAGTCCCGCCACCGGCATTATATCATGAGATCGGAAGCACTCTCTTTGCGAGGGTGCTTTTTCATTTATAAGAGCAGGTAGTAGATTCGAGTAGGTATATTTGGATCAAATCCTGAAAAATGCAAGGCTTTTCCTTGTCAGGAAATAGCAATAAGGATATAATAACTTTGTTTAGTTAAGAACCACTATTGGAGGAATTTATGAGTAAAGTAAAAGATTTATCATTAGCTCCATCTGGAGCCCATAAAATTGACTGGGTACGTAAGAACTGCCCATTACTTAGAAGTCTTGAGGAAGATTTTACCAAGGAAAAGCCATTTGAAGGAATCAAAGTGGCACTTTCCATTCATTTAGAAGCAAAAACAGCATATTTGTGTAAGGTGCTAGCAGCAGGCGGTGCAGAAATGTATATTACCGGTAGCAACCCATTGTCTACCCAGGATGATGTGGCAGCAGCTTTGGTTGCAGATGGATTAAATGTATTTGCCTGGTACAATTGCACGTCAGAAGAATATGATGAATGCATCGAACAGGTACTTCAAAATAATTGCAATATCATTATTGATGATGGCGGAGATCTGGTTCACATGCTTCATACCAAGATGCAGGATAAGATTCCATATGTTATTGGAGGATGTGAAGAAACCACCACGGGAATCATTCGTTTGATTGCTATGGCCAAGAATGACGAATTATCCTTCCCTATGGTCTTGGTAAATAATGCAGACTGCAAGCATTTATTTGATAATCGATATGGTACAGGCCAGTCTGTATTTGATGGAATCAACAGAACCACCAATCTAATTGTAGCTGGCAAGTATGTAGTAGTAGCAGGTTACGGTTGGTGCGGCAAGGGTGTTGCCATGCGAGCGAAGGGGCTTGGCGCCAAAGTTATCGTAACGGAAATTGATCCAATCAAAGCAATTGAAGCTGTCATGGACGGCTTTGATGTCATGCCTATGAAGGAAGCAGCCAAGCTGGGAGATTTCTTTATTACAGTTACAGGTTGTGCAGGAGTCATTGATGAAGAAGACTTTAGATTGATGAAAAATGGTGCTATATTGTGTAATGCAGGTCATTTTGATGTGGAAATCGATATGAAACGCCTGCGAGAAATCGCCTTAGATACCATTGACCAAAGAAAAAATATTGTAGGATATCAGATTAGTGAAAATCAGTGGATCTATGTATTAGCAGAGGGAAGACTGGTCAATCTTGCAGCTGGAGATGGTCATCCAGCAGAAATTATGGATATGAGCTTTGCTATCCAGGCTTTGTCTGCAAAATATTTAGTAGAAAATAAAGGAAAGCTGTCAGAAAAGCTGATCAATGTGCCAAGGCAGGTAGATCTTGAAGTTGCAAGACGCAAGCTGAAATTCCTAGGCAAACAGATTGATACTTTGACAAAAGAACAGGAAAAGTATTTGAACTCATCTAGCATTGATTTGGCTTAAAAGTACACAAGGGAGGATGCAAGAACTTGCATTCTTCTTTTGCTATAAGATATTGAAAGGAACGAAGACATGACGAAAATATTTGTAAAAAGGCCGTTTTTGGTTTTGGTAACAGTAATCATTGTTCTTTTAATTGGCGGGGTGTCCCTATCCAAGATGCAATCGGACTTGTTACCTGAAATGGACCTTCCTTATATCATGGTCGTAGTAACCGAACCTGGCGCGTCTCCTGATGAGGTAGAATCTGATGTGGTAGAACCACTAGAAAGTGCCCTTGGAACGGTAAGTGGAGTGGAAAATGTGACCAGTTCTAGTGCCAACAATTATGGAATGGTAACTTTGGAATTTGGATCGGATACAGACATGGATTCTACCTTGGTTCGTGTTTCACAAAAGGTGAATGCCATTGAATTTCCAGATGGATGTGGAACCCCGAATCTGATGGAAGTTAGCATGGATATGATGGCATCTATGTATGCCAATGTAAACTATGAAGGCAAAGAGTTAAAAGAAATTACCAGCTTTAATGAAGAGACGATTGTTCCGGCCTTAGAAAAGCAAGATGGAGTAGCCTCTGTTGTAACAACCGGAGGAGTAAATTCCACCATTGAAATACGACTTGACGAGGATAAAGTTCGTCAGATTAATCGAAAGATTCTAGGGAAAACCAATGAAAAATTAGAGGATGCCCAAAAAGAAATAGACAATGGAAACAGCAAACTCAAAAAGGCCAAAAGCAAGCTGAAAAAACAGCAAAAAAAGCTTTCTAATAATGAGTCTGATACCTATGAAAAGATTGCAGATGGTCAGGTGGCCCTCTCGAGTGCTCAGGCAACAAAGGCTGCTTATGAAACCAATCTTACTGCCTTAAAAGCCAACAAAAGCGCCTTAGAAGGAGAGAAGAAAGCTTACCAGGATGCCAAAATCCAAGATACCTATGACAGCCTCAATCAGATGTTTGCAACATTTGAAACCACACTTTCACAGGCGGCCGAGGCCTCTGGAGTAGAGATTCCATCTTCGGTGGAAGATGCAGTGAAACATCCAGATAAGTTCAATACCTTTAAGAGCTTCGTGACCAATCTAGGATATGGAGATCAACTAAAAGAAATTACCACAGACTCTTTAAGCCAAGTCTATAATGTGGTAGAAGTAAGGATTCCTCAGATTGATACGGAACTAGCCAATCTAAAGATTGAGATTAATGCTGCAAAAGCCATGGTGAAGCAGGTAAACAAGCAAGTAAAAAATCTTGACAAAAACCAGTCAAAAACCATAGCGGGCGGTTATTCAGCGGTCTCTGGATATAGCTCTGGCTCTGCGCAGATTCAAGATGCCTTAAATCAGATTGAAAGTTCTACGAGCAGTCTAAAGGACGCTCAAAGTCAGTTAGATGATTCGGTGGATGCTGCCATTGAAAATTCCAACCTAGATGCTTTGTTAGACCTAGATACTTTGTCGAATTTGATTACTGCCCAAAACTTTTCTATGCCAGCAGGATATGTATCTGATAAGGATGATACCCAATGGCTGATTCAAGTAGGAGAAGAATATGATTCAGCAGAAGATCTAGAAGACATGGTTTTGACCAAAGTAGATGGGGTAGGAACCATTCGAATGTCGGATGTTGCCACCGTGACTAGGGTTGATACAGGAGATGATGCTTATGCCAAGGTGAATGGCCAAGATGGCCTCATGATTATGGTCTATAAGAATAGTACAGCATCTACCACTACGGTTACTGATGCCCTGCAAGAGAAGTTTGACCAGCTAGAAGAGGAATACGATGGACTTTCCTTTACCATTATGATGAATCAAGGGGAATATATCAGTACTATTATTCAAAGCGTCCTAAGTAGTATCTTGCTTGGAGCAATCTTAGCTGTTCTCGTTTTGGTTTTCTTCTTAAAAGACATTCGACCTACCTTGGTGGTTGCCTTTTCCATTCCATTTAGTGTACTTTTTGCCTTAATCGTTATGTACTTTACCAATATGACGATTAATGTAATGACACTAGCTGGACTTTGTATTGGCATCGGAATGTTGGTAGACAATTCCGTTGTTGTAATGGAAAATGTTTATAGGCTAAGGGGGCAAGGCTATTCGGCACCGAAAGCAGCAGTATATGGAACGAAACAGGTTGCAGGTTCTGTTATTGCATCTACAGTAACTACCATTTGTGTTTTCTTACCAATGGTATTTACCACAGGAATGATTTCTCAGCTTCTTATGCCATTTGCCTTTACCATTTCCTACTCCTTAATTGCTTCTTTACTAGTTGCTGTAACGATTGTTCCGGCTATGGGAACTGTATTGCTACGAAAGCAAAGGGATATTAAGCATCCAATTCTAGAAAGAGTGCAGGAATTCTATGGTAGAGTATTGGCCTTTTGTTTAAGAAAGAAAGTTGTTCCTTTGGGTATTGCCATTGTGTTATTCGTCCTTTGTACTAGCAGAGTCTTCACTACGGGACTGTCCTTACTAGACGATATGGAGAGTAATCAGATCACTGGCAGTATGGTAATGAAAGAGGATACGAGTGATGAAGATGCCATTGCCATAGCAGATGAAGTAGGAGAAAAGATTCTGTCCGTTGATGGAGTGGACAAGGTAAGTATTATGGATGCAGGTGCTACAGCAAGTTCTGTGGTAGGCACGGGTACTACAGGAGCCGATTATTCTTCCTTTTCCTTCTATGTTATTACAGATGAAGATGTTACCACGACCAAAGAATTTCGAAGGATTATGAAAAAGATTAATCAGGCGGTAGAAGGACTTGATTATGAAGAATTTGCGGTAGAATCCTCAGCAATGGGAAGTGCATCAGCGCTCATGGCTAGCGGTGTAGAAGTAGATATCTATGGAGATGATCAGGACAAATTAATGGAGATCTCTGAGGATGTTATGAAGATCATGGGAGAAGTTGATGGTCTCGAAGAAATTGACAATGGAATCAATCAGGAGGACCGTCAGATTCGCCTGAGCATTGACAAGGATAAGGCAGCGAAAATGGGATTGACCGTTGCTACAATCTATCAGCAGATTGCCTCAGCAATTACCACTGAAAAAGAATCGATTTCCATAAATCTAGATCAGGATGAAGTGGGAGTTACCATTGTTGATGAAAGAAACCAGCTGACCTATGACAATCTGATGGATCTTGAAATTACAGCTACCAAGACAGATGCGGATGGCAATTCCAAGGAAAAGACTTATAGACTCTCAGACTTTGCAAAGGCTAGTGAAGGCTATGCCATGTCAAGCATTAGCAGATTGAATCAGGAGACCTATCTAGCAGTTACGGCTTCCGTAGGAGATGATTATAATGCCACTAGATTATCTGAAAAAGTAGAAAGCAAGCTGGCAAGCTACGATGCCCCAGATGGCTACCGCGTGGAAGTATCTGGTGAGATGGAAGAAGTTATGGATATGGTATATCAGCTTCTCTTGGCCATTGCCTTGGGATTTGTCTTGATTTATCTTGTTATGGTAGCTCAGTTCCAAGGACTTTTATCACCATTTATTGTTATCTTTACCGTTCCGCTGGCATTTACCGGTGGTATGATCGGTCTTATGATCTTTGGCATGAACATTACAGCCATGTCTTTGATGGGATTTATGATCTTAATGGGAACCGTAGTAAACAATGGTATCGTCTTTGTAGACTATGCTAATAAACTAAGAGAAAAGGGTGTAGAAAAACGCCAGGCTCTTATTGTTACAGGAAAGGTACGTATGCGCCCGATTATTATGACCGCGCTAACTACCATCTTATCCTTAAGTGTTATGGTATTTTCTCAAGATGCTGGAAATGCAATGCAAAAGGGCATGGCCATTGTGGTATGCTTTGGACTTTTATATGCAACCTTAATGACTTTGTTTATTGTTCCAGTACTTTATGATCTCTTCTATCGACGTCCACCTAAAGTAATTGATGTAGAGGGAGACTTGTCTGAAATTGAAGATGAAACAGCGATGGTAGTAGAGCAGTATGGAATCTTAGAAAATAGTGACAAAACCATAGATTAGGTTAGGTTACTTATTTGAAAGTTCTTGATGAAAAGAAAAGTAGGCTTTACAATAAAGCCTGTAGGAAAATATTATATTTGGAAGAAAGGTTGTTGGAATAACTTCGAATCCAAAAGGGCAAAAGAAAAAGGAGACATATTAAAATGGCAGAGTTTAAGACGGATATTCAGATTGCACAAGAGTGTGAAAAACAAAAGATTTCTGACATTGCAAAAGTTGCAGGAGTTCAGGAGCAGTATCTAGAGCTTTATGGAAATTATAAGGCCAAGATTGATTATCAAATGCTAAAGGACCAGGCAAATGAGCCAGATGGCAAATTAATCTTGGTAACAGCAATTACACCAACTCCAGCAGGAGAAGGCAAGACAACAACCTCTGTAGGTCTTGCAGATGGTATGAGAAAGATTGGAAAGAAGACCGTAGTTGCCTTAAGAGAGCCTTCTTTAGGACCGGTTTTTGGAATCAAAGGTGGAGCTGCAGGTGGCGGTTATGCCCAGGTCGTTCCAATGGAGGATATTAATCTTCATTTTACTGGAGACTTTCATGCGATTGGAGCAGCAAACAATCTTTTAGCTGCCATGTTAGATAATCATATCCAGCAAGGCAATCAGCTAGGCATTGATCCAAAGCAGATTACTTGGAAAAGAGCAGTTGATATGAATGACCGTCAGCTTCGCCATATCATTGATGGTATTGGCGGCAAGATGCAAGGTGTTCCTCGTGAAGACGGATTTGAAATTACAGTAGCATCTGAAGTTATGGCAATTCTTTGCTTATCTAGCGACATTATAGATTTGAAGAATCGTTTAGCTAAAATTATTGTGGGATATACTTATGGAGGAGATCCTGTCACAGCCCATGATTTGAAAGCAGAAGGAGCGATGGCAGCATTATTAAAGGATGCCTTAAAGCCAAACCTGGTACAGACCTTAGAGGGTACACCAGCCTTGATTCATGGTGGACCATTTGCCAATATTGCTCATGGATGTAACTCCATTACAGCAACCAAGATGGCCCTTAAATTAGCAGATTATGCCATTACAGAGGCAGGATTTGCTGCAGATCTTGGTGCAGAGAAGTTCTTGGATATCAAGTGTAGAGCGGCAGGACTAAAGCCATCTGCAGTAGTCATCGTAGCAACGGTTAGAGCACTTAAGTATCACGGAGGCGTTGCCAAAGATCAGTTAAATGAAGAGAATCTAGAGGCCTTAAAGGCTGGACTGCCGAACTTACTTCAGCATGTGGACAATATTAAGAATGTATTTTCACTTCCATGTGTGGTTGCCATCAACGCATTTCCAACTGATACAAAGGCTGAACTAGACCTTGTAGAAGCTGAATGCAAAAAGATCGGAGTCAATGTTGCCTTATCTGAAGTATGGGCCAAAGGTGGAGAAGGTGGAATGACCTTAGCCAAAGAAGTCGTTCGTCTATGCGAAGAAGAAAATGATTTCCATCAATCTTATGAGCTTGATCTTGGCATTGAAGAAAAGCTTGATACGATCTGCAAGAAGATTTATCATGCAGACGGAGTAGAATTAACTCCAGCAGCCAGAAAACAGATGAACAAATTAGAAGAGTTAGGATTTGGTAATCTTCCTATATGTATGGCAAAGACCCAGTATTCCTTCTCAGATAATGCCAAGCTTCTAGGAGCACCAAAAGACTTTACTGTAACCGTACGTAATCTGAAGGTGGCAGCAGGAGCTGGATTTATCGTAGCCTTAACCGGAGATATTATGACCATGCCAGGACTTCCTAAGGTTCCAGCAGCAGAGAAGATTGATATTGATGAAAATGGGGTAATTACAGGTCTGTTCTAAGAAAATGACTTGTTTTACTTAGATATCTGCCTTGTTTTGATAGGAGAAGTATGGAAAAATACTAGCATAAGGTTATGCCTTATATTCTTATTCGGTGGGAATAAGACTTAAACTTCTCTCATTCTTATAAAACAACTTTATTAAGAAACTCCAGCAAAAAGCATGCCAAGTGGCATGCTTTTTGCTATTTCCTGTAGTTTATACTTTTTTTATATTTGACAAAAAAATAGCAATTTAATATCTAAGAAAATGACCCTTTTATCAAAGAAAAGGTCGTTTTAATAGGTTATAACCTATGTAATAATACGAACATAAAGAAACTATAAAAAAATTCTAAAGAATCCTTAGGGAGATTCGAAGGGAAAAAGGAGGCTATTATTATGGCAGAAACAAAAAAGGGTAGCTTTGCTGCTCGTGCAGTCCTGTTATGTATCTTAGGCGTGGTATTCATGTTCCTTTACTCAGGACTTCAAAATGACCAGATTAACATTATCCAGTCATTCATTACTGAAGCAAATGGTGGTTGGAGCGCAAATGCAACACAGTTGCCTATGACAGTTGGTAACTTTGTATGTATCATCTTAACATTCCTCTATGGAACACTTTTCATCAAGTTTGGTGTTAAGAAACCATTGATCGTTGTTATGATCATCACAGCAATCGCTACACTTGGTATTGTAGCAGCTAACGGACTTGACTGTAACGGTGGTGCAGCAAGTGGTAACTATGGATTATTCTTCGTTTCATTATTCATTGTACGTTGCGGATGTATGATTCTTCAGATGGGTGGATTCATGCTTGTTGGTAACTGGTTTATCAAATACCGTGGACAGATCATGGGTATCGTAACAATCGGTTCTCCATTATTCTCAGTAGTTGGTACTTCTGTAATGTCAGACGTTATCAAGAACAACTTTGGTGGAGACTACAGACCTTTCTATGTAGGAATTGCAGTAATTATCGTAGTTATCTGTGTTTTCGTAGCAGTTGGAATCAAAGATACTCCAGAAGAAATCGGATGCTATCCTGATGGAGCTGATCACCCACCAGTATCAGAAAAGATCGAAGAAATCAACTATACAGTTGGACAGATTTTAAAGCAGAAGAAAGCTTGGTTATTGATCGTATGTATGGGTGCTTTCCAGTTCATCATCAATGCTTGTATGGGTTCTATGGCAATTCGTTTCATCACACTTGGTGGTGGAGATCCTATGGTAGCATGGGTAGGTGTTGCAACTAAATGGTTAGCAGTTGGTGCTGTACTTGGTATCCCAATGTCTTATGTATTTGGTTTCTTAGATGATAAGTTTGGTTCTGTAAAAGCAACATTTATTTTAGGACTTTGCGAATTCATTCCAGTTCTTTGCTTAATGTTCCAGCCAGAAGGTGGTTCTGTACCTCTTATGATTGGTTGGGGATTCGGTGTAGCTTGTATGACAGGTGGTGTTCCAACACTTCATCCATGTATCACTTCTTATTGCTATGGACGTAGAGAATATCAGTCAGCAAACAGAATTATCATGGCTATCCAGTTGGTTCCTTCCGCTGTAGCTGCTTACATGATGACAGCATTAATCACTGCTGGAAAAGGAACACTTGCTTATGG
>CAVJBW010000048.1:0-9059 GCA_963647625.1 Lachnospiraceae bacterium | reverse complement strand
GTATAGGCTCCACTTGTAACCTGGCTAATCATATCCTGAGATTTTGGAATCAGCTTATTCATTAGAAAGTCAGAGATTGCTGCCATGGAGAACTGACCATTTTCCTTTGCTCCGGTGGTTGCATTTATTTTATTAATAACCATTTCCACCGTTGAATTATTGGCAGACAAGTCATTAATCCACGTCTGAAAGGAAGCAATATCATCTGGAAGCTCTACGACTAACTGCTTGATGCTCATAACGGTTTGTGGAACCAAGAGCATGATAAAAGCTACCACGATGCAGCAAAAGAGAAAGATTGAAATAGCCGTTGCAATCTTTCTTGCCTTTTTCTTGGATTTGTCTGGATCCTTTTTCTTTTTCAACGCCTTGGTATATAGCTTTTTTTCAATAGGCCTTTCTACATGATTCATAAGATAAGCAATTGCAAAAGCTATAATAAATGGTTGCAAGGCTGTAACTATTTTATTCCAGCCCGCCACAAGTCCTTGATATCTATAAAATGCAAAAAATACACAAATAATAAGTACTGCCACAATAAATATGGTAAGACCAAGTCCAAGGTAGGGGCGTATGCTCCAATCGCTTTTTCTTTCGTTATTTGTTTCCTTCTTCATTTTTATTTCCCTTTGCATATCTTAAGGAAAAAGCTCTCGCTTGTATATTCATTCGAGAGCCCTTTACCTGATTTAAGCTTGTTTCTTCGCGTCAGTCTTGCTTTGGAAGGATTCGCTTTCGATGATAAATCTTTCATGCATTCCTTCTCCGATTAGGCCTGCTTCATCATAAGCAGCCACTTTGAAAACCAACTTTCTACGATCTACTTCTACCAATTCTGTTTCGCAAGTGACTTTCATGCCAAGAGGTGTTGCAGACACGTGAGATACTTCAATTTTGGTTCCCACGGTTCCTTGTCCTTCTTCAAGCTGACCTTGCACGCTTTCAGATGCAGTCTTTTCCATCAATGCAATCATCGATGGTGTTGCAAATACATCTAAAAGTCCACTTCCTACTGTCTTTGCTGAAGTAGCTGTGCTAACAACGAGTTCATCTTTTCCTTTAATACCTGTTTCCATCATTTACCTCCTAGTATGGACTTATTTGCTCCGATAGTAATTAATCAAACAACCTTTTAGGATAATTTCTCTTTCATCGTCTGTTAGATCTCCTAAGGTAAGGTCAAATTCTTTCATCTCACCTTGGGAAACCATATAGGCTTTGATGGTCTTTGCCTTTTCTTCTACAGCGCTTCGTACCTCTGGGATAAAGAGATAGTCATCGTTCTTAAATGGAAGAGCGCCTTCTTCAATGATAAATGGAAGCATTCCCCAGTTGATTAGGTTGGAGCGATAACGCTTCGTTGCATATTCATTGGCGATATTTGCCCATCCACCAAGAACCTTCTGGCAAGACGCAGCCTGTTCTCTAGCTGATCCATCTCCTGGTTTTACTGCAAATATGGTGCTTCCAAATCCAACATTGCCTTCTCCTACCTGAGGATAAGCCTGCTGAATGGTCTCCATGATTGATTTAAGCTGTGGCAATGCCTCTATCGGACATGCTCCGCTTTCCACTGCTTTTTGCGCTTTTTGAACTTCTTTGGCCTTGCCTACATAAGCTGGATCTTTTCTTGATAAAGTAAATTCCGCAAGTCCAAGTGGATTGGAACGATAAGAAGAAGTCTCTCCAGATGGAATCAGCTCATCTGTGGTAGTAACTGGATCGTGAATCTCACTAACTACTTTGAGAACCAAATTCTCTGGAAGTGGGCTCATTTCAGGCCAATCCTTAATATTTGGTCCGAATTTGACTTCTACAGAAGCATCTGCCTGTCCCTTGCTGTCAAAGACTCTATTTTCATAAATCTTCTGATCGAAGAAATATTTTGGATTGCTATAATTTGCATCAATATCCGTAGCTGGTGTTAAGTAACCCTTATTTGCTGCTGTTGCTGCAATGGATCTAGCATCCATCAAGGCTACGGATGCAATCTGACCGCTTTGTAGCTTCGATCCTTCACGGTTCGGGAAGTTTCGAGTAGAATGACGAATAGAGAATCCATTATTTGCAGGAGTATCTCCAGCTCCAAAGCATGGTCCACAAAAAGCGGTCTTTAGGACTGCTCCTGTCTCCATCAAGGCAGCTGCACTTCCATTTTTCACAAGTTCCATATAAATAGGCATACTTGCTGGATATACACTTAAGGTAAACTCATCTGCACCAATGCTTGCACCCTTTAGGATGTCTGCTGCTGCGCAAATATTTTCAAATCCACCACCTGCACAACCTGCAATAATTCCCTGGTCTACGTATAATCTGCCATTTCGAACCTTATCTGTCAGCTTAAAGTCCACAGCTCCATCTAGGCTTACCAAGGCCTTCTTTTCGCAGTCAGATAAGATGTCCATCAAGTTGGCATTGACTTCTTCAATGGTATAAGCATTGCTTGGATGGAATGGCATTGCAATCATTGGCTTGATCTGGCTTAAGTCAATTTCAATCATGCCATCGTAATAAGCCACTTGTCCTGGATTCAATTCTTTATAATCCTCTACTCTGCCATGGATATCATAAAAGTCCTTAATGGTCTCGTCGGTCTGCCAGATGGATGAAAGACAGGTCGTCTCTGTCGTCATAACATCAATACCAATACGAAAATCAGCACTTAGATTGGCAACGCCAGGTCCTACAAATTCTAAGACTTTGTTCTTGACATACCCGTTGGCAAATACTGCTCCGATTAGTGCCAAGGCTACGTCTTGAGGACCTACGCCGATCTGTGGCTTGCCGGTAAGATAGACTCCTACCACACCTGGCATTGCAATGTCATAGGTTCGATCCAATAGCTGCTTTACCAGCTCTGGGCCACCTTCTCCCATAGCCATGGTTCCTAATGCACCATAGCGAGTATGAGAGTCAGAACCTAGGATCATCTTGCCCCCTGCTGCTAGCATTTCTCTTGCGAACTGATGGATTACTGCCTGATGTGGTGGCACGTAGATTCCGCCATATCTTTTTGCGCAGGAAAGTCCAAACATGTGGTCATCTTCATTGATGGTTCCTCCTACTGCACAAAGGGAATTGTGGCAGTTGGTAAGGACATAAGGAATTGGGAACTTCTCTAGACCGGAAGCTCTTGCTGTCTGAATAATTCCTACAAAAGTAATATCATGAGAGGTTAATTTGTCAAATTTGATTTGCAAATTGTCCATGTTGCCAGAGATATTGTGTTCCTTTAAAATGCCATAGGCTATGGTCTGCTCTTTTGCACTTTCCTTGGATACTTCCTGGCCAACCTTAGAGCGAATGATTGCTTTTGCATCTGGAGTCTCTTCTACGATCTCCTTACCGCCAATGAGGTAAGCGCCATTTTCATATAATTTCATGTTGTCGTCTCCTTGCTTTTTATTTGTACTTAGTCCTTCTAAGTAATAACTTATGCCTTATTATAAAGAGGCTAGAATAAAATTTCAAGCCAAAGCACTGCCTCCTTATTCATCTAGAGGCTCTTCTTCTAGGTGAGTGTCCTCAAAATCCTCTGCATAACTTCTTGTATCAAAGGCCGCTTCATTAATATGAATCTCTTCATCGAAGTCATCTAGCATTTCTTTGGCCTGTTCTTTTTTCTTTCTTGCTCGCCTTCCTAGGAATCCTCCCCATTCAAAGGCTTCCTCTTCTTGTGGTTCTTCTATTTTCTCTTTTTCTTCCTGTTTTTCACTATCTAGAGTTCCATTTTTCCACTTAAAATAATCAGCGTTGGTATTTACTGTGATTTCAGGAGCTTGTGGCTTTTCCTTTTCTTCTACTTCTATGGAGCTATCCGTCTCTCCTAGAGACATTCCAGTTTTTTCAAAATAATCCTGATTAATCTTTACCTCAGGCTTTGCCTTGCCACTAGCCCCTTTGGACATGGCTAGTATCTGCTCTCTTTCTTTTTTGGCCTGGGCTTTTCGCTTTTCAATCTGGGCCTTTCTTTCTTCAATCAGCCTAAAGTAAGTCTTGGCATCTGCCATATCCTGAAGCTGCTCGGTTAGCTCTGCTTGATTTTCTTTTATCGTCTCTTTTTGCTTTTGCAAAAGCTGCTGGGTCTGCTTTAGGATGCGTTCTACTTCTTCGTTGGCATTTTCGATGCTTTCTTGAACATGCTGCAAAGATTCATTGGTATACAAGACAGAGGCCGCATAAACATCCTCTGCATTCTTCTCTGCTTCTAGAAGTAGCCTTTCTCCTTTTTTCTCTGCATCTCGGCGAATCTTATCCTTGCTTGCCTGGGTGACATCATTTTCATCCATCATCTCATAAACATACACGTTGAGCTGATTTAATAACTGAAAAATCTTGGACTTGTCCACTAAGATCTGGTTCTCGTCCCCTTTTAAATGCTTGCTATTGGCAAACATAATATGTATCTGTCTTAAAACATTCTCTAGCTTATCTTGGGTACTCATGTTGTCACCTCGCCTATTTTTCTTATTTTATTCTATCATTTTGCCTTACCTTGGCATAGAAATTTTTTTTAAAATTTCCTTAAGATTTGTTATAATACTCCTACTATTGTTGATGAGGTGAAAAGGATGAGCAAGAAGAAAATCGGCTTGATCATGGAAGGCGGCGGTATGCGCTGCAGCTATGGCGCTGCTATTCTCGATAAGTTTTTAGATGATGATATTCGATTTGATTATTCCATTGGAGTATCCGCCGGGGCCGGATGCTTGGTTTCTTATTTGGGTGGGCAAAGAGATCGTAACTTTCGTTTTTACTCTACCCATTTGTCTGACCCGGATTATTTTGGGATCAAAACCTTTCTTCGAAGAGGATCTTTTTTTAACCTTTCTCACATTTACCATGACATGATCATCCAAGGCGGCGTAGATCCCTTAAACTACCCTGGCATCTGTGACAATCCTTGCCAGCTAGAAATGGTGGTTACAAATGCCATCACAGGTCAGGCCGAATACCTTTCCAAAGATGCCCTAAGTCAAGACAACTACTGGGCTCTTATGGCTTCTTGCGCCATTCCTATTGTATGTAAACCCATTTGCCATGAAGATGCCACCTATTACGACGGTGGAGTGTGTGATTCCATCCCCGTACACAGGGCACTTGAAATGGGCTGTGATAAACTCGTCATCTTGCTTTCTAGGCCTCGGACATTTTCCATGTCTGCCCAAAAGCACCACTTCCTTTATCATCTTGCTCTTAGAAAATATCCTGCAGTTGCCCAGGCTTTAGATCAAAGGCACCTAGTCTATCAACGATCAAGAGACCTATGTTTTGAGCTCGAAGAAGGCCAAAAAGCCTTCTTGATTATGCCCTCTAAGGAGATTGGCGTTACGCCTTATACTAAGAAGGCTTCTTTATTAGAAGACTTCTATGAGCTAGGTCTTCGTGACTATAGCCAGATGAGGACGTCTTTGCAAGAATTTTTACTAAGTTAGGATCTCCCATTGCAGCTCTAATTCAGCGCTTTGAGGTTGCCTTAAGTATTCGGAGATTCCCCAATTTAGTAGCTTTTTCATCTCTTGGCAAGTAACATCTTTGACTTCTACCATAAGCTGGGTAGAGGAAAATCGTTTGCTTATAACCCCTTGAGATAACTTGGCAAAATTTCTTTCTAGCAAGGCAATGGCTTTATCAATCGTTTGCATTTCAAAAACACTATTATGAGATGGAGTAATGGTAATTAATGCCACACTTCTTTCTTCTGCTTCTTCCATTGGCAGGTGGTTTAAGATCCATTTTTTATCTTTGCAAAGCCACTTGTCTTTGTCCCTTTTACGACTATGAACCTGATCCACATAATAGCCAAGGTTGCTTCTTTGTGCGTGATACAAGGCAAGCCTTGCCCGCTCCACCACAGACTTAAAGCTCCAGCTCTTATTCATGCTCGCAAGACCAATGGTAATCGCTATCTGCCTTTGCTGGCAAAAGGCATTTAGCTTTTCATAGCGTTCTTGCAGTTGTTCATTCTTTTCCACATAAAATAAGATGCAATCATCTCCCGTCCGACTCATGAGTTCAAAGCTTTTCTTATTTTCAAAAATATAAGTACATAGCTCAAAGAACTTCTGATCAGCCCTTCGGTGGCCTTCTTCGTCTATATAGTGGATATAGTTTTGCATACAGACTAGGCCTATAATACCTGGAAAAGTTCCCAATCTGCTATATTCTGTTGCTTGCTGTTCTATATATTCTAAGGACTCCATATGGGTCCAAAAGTCAGGAATCTTCTTCTCCCCTTCCCAACATACATAGCCACCAATCTGACCTTTTTGCATCTGCTTTCGGTGGAGGATTCTTTCTTCTTCAAATACAGAATCAAAGATTTTGTCTTGAAGGCAAGAGACCGCAACATCCGTTACGGCAGGGTCGAACTGAGTTCCTCTGCCCTTTAACAGTTCTAAGACTATGGCATCGGTGGAATCAATATTTCTTTGATATTTGCGGTAAGAGGTCATAGCGTCTAGAGCATCTGCCAATGCCAGAATGCGAATCATCAGGGGTAGTTCGCTGCTTGTTTTTCCAAAGTAACCTTTTCCATCATATCTTTCATGGTGATATTTTGCCGCCATTACAAATAGCTCGCTGTCATTTAAATTGGCCAGGATTTCTGCTCCTATGAGGGTATGAGACTTCATAATGGAATATTCTTCCTCATTCAGCATGGACGGTTTGTTTAATATGGAATCTGGAATTCCGACTTTGCCAATATCATGTAAGCGAGCCATCTTTTCTAGCTGCTGCAACTCTTCTATTGTAAGGCCTAGTCGCTCTCCTAAGGCAACGACAAACTGGGCCACTCGTTTTGAGTGACCCAGCGTTTCTGCATTTTTCGCATCTAATAAGCTGGCAATTGCTTCAATAATTTCCATAGAAGATCGGTTGCTCATAGACATAACTTCCTTTTTAATTGGTTAATTGTGATGGTTTTTCTACGGTATAGTCAGATTGACTTGACACCTGCTGAGCCTTAGAGGATTGGTCTTTGGTAGAGTAAGAACTTACTGTAACCGTATATTCACTAGTTCCTTTTACATAGATGGTTCCATCTTCTCCTTTGATGGTCACCGTCTTGCCATCCTCATCGGTTATGGTTCCTGCATTGTAGAGGGCATCAATCGTCGAGTCTCCCGTTACCGTCCAAGTAGAGTCTTTTGAAATATAGACGTTACAATATCCGTCTCCACCTTCTCCAGCATAGGTCTCATCATCCACAAACATTCCCTTTAGGCTAGAGCCTTCCGTCATATAAAAATCTAAGGTAGAAATGCTATCGTAGATAATCTTGCCTTCCATTTCCTGGTTGTTGGCTGTAAAGGTGCAATTCGCTCCATTCGCTCCTGCCTGTCCCCAGCCTCTTTGGTTGGTATTTCCCGTTACTTGCAAGAAGTAGTCATTGTCATCAGAATAAGTAATATCTACATCGCTTAGCAAAATAGAGCTTTCTGTATTGGTGGTATAGAATAAGCCACCATTTTTGGAAGTCAGACTTCCCTTTACCATTTCAAAGTCACTATTTCCTACTTCAGAATCCCCTGACATACTTTGATATAGGATTACGGTCCAGGTAGAATCATTTTGATCATTGTCTGGCATGTTGCCGGTCAGATTTGAGTTGAATAATCGTAGGGTATTGAGGCCTTCGATGCATACTGCTTCGGAACCGGTTGCTTCAAGCTGGGCATTACTTACTGTAATATCCGCTGTGCAATAGATTGCCGGAGAGCCGGTTCCATTGGAGGTATAGGTTCCTCCATCTACCACCATGGTGCCACCTCCACGGTCACTTCGAATCGCTGCAGAGGATTCTCCCTGGGTCTCTACATCCAAGTCCCAAGCATATAAGGTACCGCCTCCAGCTACATGGATTCCACCTGAGGTATCCTGGGTGGTAGAAATGGTGGTATCAGAGACATAGGTCACTCCCTTATTATAGGAAAAGACACCTGCGCCGCCAGCGCTATCCGTTGTTATACTAGAACCTGTCACATATAGGTTTCCATTGGTATTTAAAAGTGCAGCCCCAACACCATAGAAACTAGAGTTGTCTCCTCCGGTGCTGTCACTTGATGTACGTTTTACTGTTACATTGCTTAAAGTCGCATTGGCTCCTTCACTGACTAACACGCCTTCTTCATCTGTCCCCGTAGAGGTGATGGTCTCATTGCTAATGGTTTTGTCTGAAGTAATCTCCGTGTTAGCGCTATAGGAAACATCAGATGCCGTGCTACTACTTGAGCCCTGTCCTTGATCGGACATCACTTGCACATCTGATAGAATGCTTACGCTTTCAATTGCTCCATTATCATCTAGTGTAATATCAACTACGGTTCCTGTGGTAATATCATCTAGACTCTTATCATCTTCTAGAACAGACTCGTCAGAAATAGTAAATGTCATAGTGGTATCTGATTCAATCAAAGTCTGAGATGAACTGTCTGGGCCATTTTCCTGTGAATCATTGTCTCCAGATGGTTTTTCTGGTGGCTGCTGGTCAGAGCTTTGGTCACTTTTTGAAGAACTAGCATCCTTTGACTTCGTCGTATCTTTACTATCAGTAGTTGTTTTACTATCCGAAGAATCCTTGCTGTCTGAAGAATTCTCTGTCTTAGCAGAGTCCTCACTATCAGAAGAATTCTTACTATCGGAAGAGGCATCTGATTCGCCAGGGGCCTGCCCTGATGGCGCCTGTCCCATTCCACTGCTTAGGCTTCCTACCGTAAGAGTAATCTCATCTCCATCTACCGCAGTAACTTCACCAACTACCTGTGTTGATGCAAGGGTTACTGCGCTAGTACTTGAACTTGAACATCCTGCCATAAGACTTCCTGCACTTGCGATAATTCCCGCAAGGGCTAGGCATTGTAAGCTTTTTCTATTTTTCATGATAATATCCTCCATTTGTGTTTCTTGTTTGTTTACAAGCAACATAGTATCCATGCAATGTGTTCATCTCATGACAAGTAAATGAAGGATAGATAAAAAACATGTTAAGATTTTCTTTTGTTAAAAATAATTTTATTCGTGATTTTTGGGAATTACTAGCAATTTTACTCCGC
>CAVJBW010000047.1:0-9103 GCA_963647625.1 Lachnospiraceae bacterium | reverse complement strand
GAATAAAATAATATAAAGGATAATCTTGAGAGTAGAGTCTAAAAATTGTATCACACCTTTTTCTAGACCCATTCTCTCCATGGACCTTCGCACCAGCTTGCGGATAAATTTGATTACTCGTATCGCAATCAAGATTACGATAATCGCAATAATAATCTTGATTAGGACATTGATCATTCCTTGGGAATTTTGAGCAAACCAGTGTTGGATTCCCTTTAGGCTAAACTGGTTCAAGTCCACCGATTCTGTTAGTTCCTCTGTATCAATCTGACTTTCACTTGTTGATGTTAAAAACATATGTTGCATCTTGCCTCACCTTAGATTTCATGGATAAATAAACCGCTTCGAAGCTTTGGCTCGAACCAGGTAGACTTAGGTGGCATCAAAAGTCCTGCGTCTGCTACTGCAAACAATTCATCAATGCCTGTTGGATACATCGCAAAGGCAACCTTGCAGTCACTTGCACATCTTTTTTCTAGTTCCTCTAAGCCTCGAATTCCACCAACAAAATCAATTCGCTCATCTGTCTTCGGATCTTTGATTCCAAGAATTGGATCTAGCAAAAGTGACTGTAATTTGGATACATCCATGGCTTCTACCGGATTGTCCCCTTCTTTACTCTTAGGCAGGGAAAGATCATACCACTGACCATCTAGATACATGGATACATGACCTTTTTCTTTTGGTTTATTTTTTTCTATTTTTGTAATAGCAAATAACTGACTTGCCTTTTCCATAAATTCATCACTGGTAAGACCATTCAGATCCTTTACCACCCTGTTGTAATCCATAATCATCAGTTCTTCATCTGGGAAGAGCACGGATAAGAAGTAATTAAACTCCTCTTGTCCGGTATATCCAGGATTTTCCTGACGTCTTTTCAGTCCTACCTTAACCGCAGAAGCACATCTGTGATGTCCATCAGCGATATAGATTTCATGAATATTGGAAAATTCTTCCTCAATCTTGAGGATGTCTTCTTGGCTTGTAATCAACCATACACGATGACGAATACCATCTTCGCTGGTAAAGTCATTTTCAGCAGGTAGCTGTTTGGTCTTTTTTACAATGGCATTGATTGCTTCTTTGCTTCGATAAGCCAAAAAGATCGGACCTGTTTGTGCATTCATTGTATCTACATGACGGATTCTATCTTTTTCTTTTTCTGCACGGGTATTTTCATGCTTTTTTATAATGGCATTTTGATAATCATCAATGGAAGCACAGGCTACAAGTCCTGTCTGAGCTCGGCCATCCATGGTAAGTTCATAGAGGTAGTAACAAGGCTTATCCTCTTTCACATAATGGCCTTCTTTTACCATATCCCAAAATAGATCATGGGCTTTGACATAGACCTCATCTGCATATAGATCCTGGCCAATTGGAAACTGGGTCTCCGGACGGTCAATATTCAAAAAAGATAAGGGCCGATCCTTTACAACCTCCCTTGCTTCTGCCGAATTGTAGACATCATATGGTAAGGCTGCAATCTGGCTTGCCTCCTTTTTGTTCGGACGAATTGCCTGAAATGGTTTTATTATTGCCATAAGTACCTTCTCCTTTCAATTTGTTTGGGAACTCCCAATAAAGTACTATAAAAATTGAATAATGGAAAGAAAAAGGAGTGCGCAAAACACTCCTTTTCTAGTTGATTTTAAATAATTATTTGATCACGCGAACTTTAAATACAGCATCTACTTCGTTGAATTTTGCAATGACATCATCGGTAACTGGTGTGTCAATGTCAAATAAAGAATAAGCATATTCACCCTTAGATGCATTAGCCATATTGGCAATATTAATATCTGCATCTCCAAGAATCTTTGTAAAGATTCCAAGACTTCCTTTTTCATTCTTATGAAGCAAAGCGATTCTTCCCTGGCTCATGCATGCTCCAAGGTCGCAATTAGGATAATTAACAGAATTCTTAATGTTACCATATTCTAGGTAATCTCTGACTTCTTTTACTGCCATAATGGCACAATTATCTTCTGACTCTGCTGTAGAAGCACCAAGATGAGGAAGTACAATACATCCTTCTTGTCCAGCGGTGGTATTGTTTGGGAAGTCACTTACATAACGATGTAACTTACCTTCTTTTAAGGCTGCTACAATAGCCTCTTCATCTACTAATGGATCACGAGAGAAGTTCAGCACAACTGCAGTCTCCTTCATAGATGCAATAGCTGCAGCATCAATCATACCTCTTGTAGAATCCATAAGTGGTACATGAATTGTGATGAAATCACATTCCTTGTAAATGTCTGCTGGATCTGTAACAATGCTTGCCTTTTCAGAAAGGTGCAAAGCCGCATTTACAGAAAGATATGGATCATATCCTACCACATCCATTCCCAGAGCGATTGCTGCATTGGCAACCTTGATACCAATAGCACCAAGTCCAATCACTCCAAGCTTCTTGCCTAGGATCTCGCCTCCGGCATATTGCTTCTTCTGCTTTTCTGTCTTCTTGGCTAGTTCTGGATCTTCTTTATTTTCTGCTGCCCAGTTAATTCCATCTACAATCCCTCTTGATGCAAGAAGCATTCCGCTAAGAACGAGTTCCTTTACTCCATTGGCATTGGCACCTGGGGTATTGAATACAACAATACCTTGAGATGCACATCGATCCAAAGGAATATTATTTACTCCTGCTCCTGCACGAGCAACAACTTCTAAGCTAGCTGGCAGGTCCATGTCATGCATGGCTGCACTACGAACCAAGATTGCCTGAGCTTCATTTACATCTTCTGTCTTTTCATAAGCAGCATCAAAGCCATCAAGTCCTACTGCTGCAATTGGGTTCAAACATGCATATTTATACATCGTTTTATTTCCTTTCTCTTATTTATATTTCTTTTCAAATTCAGCCATGAAGTCTACTAACTTCTCCACGCCAGCCTTAGGCATTGCATTGTAAATACTTGCACGCATACCACCTACGCTTCTGTGGCCCTTTAGGTTCTCCATTCCTGCTGCCTGAGATTCTGCTACAAACTTAGCCTCTAAGTCCTTATCTCCTGCAGTTGTTACAAATGGAACGTTCATAACAGAACGGTCTTCCTTTCGTACTGTTCCTGTAAACATTTCTGACTGGTCAATATAATCGTAAAGGATTTTTGCTTTTTCGATATTTCTTCTTTGCATTTCTTCAAGACCACCCATATTCTTGAGCCACTTAAATACTTTGCCACACATGTAAATATCCCAGCAGTTTGGAGTATTATATAGGGAACCTGCGTCTGCATGAGTCTTAAATTGAAGATATACTGGTACATCTTTAAGATCTTCTGTAGGAATCAAATCTTCGCGAACAATTGCAATCGCAAGACCTGCTGGTCCTACATTTTTCTGAACGCCACCATAGATCACTCCATATTTGCTCACATCCATTGGCTCAGATAAGAACATAGAAGATACATCTGCTACTAATGGCTTTCCTTGGGTATTTGGAAGGGTCTTAATGGTAGTTCCATATACTGTTTCATTTTGGCAGATATAGACATAATCTGCATTTTCAGATACAGGAAGGTTCGACAAATCAGGAATATAAGTAAATGTTTTGTCTTCAGACGATGCGATTTTGTTTGCTGTAATGAATCTTCCTGCTTCCTGGAATGCTTTCTTTCCCCAGTTACCAGTTACAATATAATCTGCAACTTTATTCTTGTGCATAGAAAGATTCATTGGAATCATGGAGAATACCAAAGTAGCTCCTCCTTGAAGGAACAATACCTTGTAATTGTCAGGGATTCCCATGACATCACGAATATCAGCTTCCGCTTCTTTCATAATCTGATCAAACATCTTAGAACGATGTGACATTTCCATAACGGACATTCCACATCCTCTGTAGTCCATTAATTCTTCTTGTGCTTCTTTTAGTACTTCTTCCGGTAATACTGCCGGACCAGCTGAAAAGTTATACACTCTTCCCATTGTCGTTGTCCTCCTGCATCTTTTGTTTTTTTTCTATAATACAATTTGCTTGAAGATGATTATTCATCTTCTGCACTCATTACTTCATCGATAGACTTACCCGGTGCTACCATTGGCCACACCTTGTCGTCACTATCAATGATGCAATCTATTAGATAAGGCGTCTTTGACGCAAGTGCTTCTTTAAAAATAGTTTGAAACTCTTCAATCGTAGTTGCTCTTTTGGCATCTGCTCCCATTGCTTGAGCCAATTTCACAAAGTCTACAGAGTCTTTCAATATGGTATGGGAATATCTCTGTCCATAGAACAAAGTCTGCCACTGTCTTACCATTCCAAGTACAGAATTGTTAATCACTACTTCAATCAGTGGCAACTGTTCTCTAACTGCAGTTGCAATTTCATTCATATTCATGCGGAAACAGCCGTCTCCTGCAATATTAATGACCTGCTTGTCTGGATTGCCGATTTGTGCTCCAATAGAAGCACCAAGCCCATAACCCATGGTTCCAAGACCTCCGGAAGTAAGGAAGGTACGTGGTTTTTTATATTTATAAAACTGAGCTGCCCACATCTGATGCTGTCCAACTTCTGTTGTAATAATCGCCTCTCCCTGGGTCATCTCATAGATTGTTTCTATCACCTGTGGGCCAGATAGTCCCACGCTCGGATCTGTCAAAGGATAGTTCTTCTTCATCTGACCAATCTGCTGCATCCAGGATTCATGATTTTGTGGACTAAGCATCTTGTTGAGACGCAGCAAGACTTCTTTGATGTCTCCAATAATTTCTGCATCTATCTTGATATTCTTATTCACCTCTGCCGGATCTACATCAATCTGCAAGATCTTGGCATTGGCTGCAAATGATTTGGCATTGCCAAATACTCGATCAGAAAATCTAGCTCCGATTACAATAAGCAGATCGCACTTTTGCACGCCTAGGTTGGAGGTCTTCGTTCCATGCATTCCAAGCATTCCTGTATAATTCTCCTGGGTTCCGTCATAGGCACCCTTTCCCATCAAGGTATCACATACTGGAGCATCCACTAAGGATACAAACTTGGCAATTTCTTCACTTGCTTCGGAAATAACCCCGCCTCCACCAACAAAGATATAAGGCTTCTCACTTTCATTAATAAGTTCTATGGCCCTTTCAAGATCCTTCGGCAAGATGGTATCTGCAATCTTAAGGGGTCTACGAACTACGATTGGTTCAAAGTCTGTCTTATTGGCCGTAACATCCTTTGGAATATCCACCAGCACTGGGCCTGGTCGACCTGTCTGGGCAATCATAAAAGCTCGTCTCATGGTGGCTGCCAAATCTTCTACCTTTTTCACAATAAAGTTGTGTTTTGTAATTGGCATGGTAATACCGGTAATGTCAATTTCTTGAAAGGAATCTTTTCCTAGCAAGCTTACTCCTACATTACAAGTAATAGCGACCATAGGTACCGAGTCCATGTATGCGGTAGCAATTCCCGTAACTAGATTGGTTGCTCCTGGACCTGATGTTGCAATACAGACTCCCACCTTGCCAGTACTTCTTGCATAACCATCTGCTGCATGAGAAGCTCCTTGTTCATGGGAGGTTAGTACATGTCGAATCTCACTACTATGTTTATAAAGCTCATCGTAGAGATTTAAAATAGCTCCGCCTGGATACCCAAAAATGGTATCCACGCCTTGCTCTTTTAAACACTCTACTACTATTTCTGCTCCTGTCAGCTGCATTTTATGAATTCTCCTTTAACACATAATATGCTTTTTTATTCAAAAGAAGGTGTCTTTAAGATTGCTCCTGTGCTACCAGAAGTAACCATTTCCTGATAACGTGCAAGATATCCTTCTGTTACTCTAGGCTTTCTTGGCTTCCAAGCAGCTTTTCTCTTGGCCATCTCTTCGTCGGTAACATCTACTTCCAAGGTCATAGCTGGAATGTTAATCTTGATCAAATCTCCTTCTTCTACCAAGGCAATTGGTCCACCAACTGCTGCTTCTGGTGAAACATGGCCAATAGCAGCTCCACGGCTAGCTCCTGAGAAACGACCATCTGTAATAAGCGCTACAGAAGAGCCAAGTCCCATTCCTACGATTGCAGAGGTAGGATTGAGCATCTCTCTCATACCAGGGCCTCCCTTAGGTCCTTCATAACGAATTACTACTACGTCGCCTTCTACAATCTTGCCACCCTTAATTGCTTCGATTGCATCTTCTTCACAATCAAAGACACGAGCTGGTCCTTCATGAACCATCATTTCTTCTACTACTGCAGAACGTTTTACAACACCACCGTCTGGAGCTAAGTTACCCTTCAGTACAGCAAGTCCACCGGTCTGTGAATATGGATTGTCAATTGGACGAATAACTTCAGGATTCTTATTTACAACATCCTTGATATTCTCTCCAACGGTCTTACCAGTTACAGTCATACAATCAAGATTGAGCAAGTCTCTCTTGGCAAGCTCTGACATTACTGCATAAACGCCACCAGCTTCATTTAAGTCTTCCATGTAGGTTGGGCCTGCTGGTGCTAAATGGCAAAGGTTTGGTGTCTTCTCTGAAATTTCATTTGCGAAGGAAATATCAAAGTCAAATCCTACTTCATGAGCAATTGCTGGTAAGTGAAGCATAGAGTTGGTAGAGCATCCTAATGCCATATCCATGGTCAATGCATTTAAGATGGCATCCTTTGTCATAATGTCAAGTGGACGAATGTTCTTACGATACATATCCATAACAGCCATACCTGCATGCTTAGCAAGTCTGATTCTTTCAGAATATACAGCTGGAATGGTTCCATTTCCACGAAGTCCCATACCAAGAGCTTCTGTCAGGCAGTTCATAGAGTTGGCAGTATACATACCGGAACAAGAACCACAAGTAGGACATACATGATTTTCAAATTCTTCTACTTCTGCTTCTGTCATCTTGCCTGCTGCATAGGAACCAACTGCTTCGAACATAGAAGATAAAGATCTCTTCTGTCCATTTACATGACCTGCTAGCATAGGACCACCAGAAACAAATACAGTTGGAACATTCAATCTAGCTGCTGCCATCAAAAGTCCTGGTACATTCTTGTCACAGTTTGGAACCATAACCAAAGCATCAAACTGATGAGCTAGAGCCATACACTCTGTGGAATCTGCGATCAAATCTCTTGTTACAAGAGAATATTTCATTCCTACATGACCCATAGCAATACCATCACATACTGCAATTGCTGGGAATACAACTGGAACTCCACCAGCTTCTGCTACGCCAAGCTTTACAGCGTCAACAATCTTGTCTAGGTTCATATGTCCTGGTACGATCTCGTTGTAAGAACTTACGATACCTACCATTGGTTTATCTAGTTCTTCCTTTGTAAATCCTAATGCATTAAATAAGGATCTGTGTGGTGCCTGCTGCATGCCTTTTGTTACATTATCACTTCTCATTTTTTTACCTTCCTTTATGATTTGTTATATCTTTCTAAAATAATATTTTTGATTTTAAATGCGCTGTGCAATGAGATCTCCCATTTGCGCTGTACCTACCTGAGTTACCTTTGCTCTGTCAGCTTCATGCTGTGGCATAATATCAATGGTACGATAGTCTTCCTTTAAGACCTGCTTTACAGCTGCTTCAATAGCATCTGCTTCTTGATCTAGATCAAAGGAAAAACGAAGCATCATTGCTGCACTTAGGATTGTTGCGATAGGATTGGCAATCCCTTGTCCTGCAATATCTGGGGCTGAGCCGCCGCTTGGTTCATAAAGACCAAACTTGGTATCATTGAAGCTTGCAGAAGATAACATTCCAATAGACCCCGTTACCATACTTGCTTCATCTGATAATATATCGCCAAACATATTCTCTGTTAAAATCACATCGAACTGTCTAGGATCCTTCACAAGCTGCATTGCTGCATTGTCCACTAGCATGTGTTCATAGGTCACTTCTGGATAATCCTTAGCTACTTCTTCTACTACTTTTCTCCAAAGTCTAGAAGAATCAAGAACATTGGCCTTGTCTACACTAGTGACTTTCTTTCTTCTCTTCATAGCAGAGTCAAATGCTTTGATTGCAATTCTGCGAATCTCTGTTTCTGAATAAGTTAGGGTATCGGTAGCAACCTTGACTCCGTCTACTTCTACAGTCTGTCTTTGTCCGAAATAAAGACCTCCTGTTAACTCTCTCATAATTGCCATATCAAATCCATCGCCAATAATCTCATCTCTTAGTGGGCATGCTTCTCTTAGCTCATTGTATAAATAAGCAGGTCGAAGATTGGCAAATAAATTAAGTGCTTTTCTAAGCTTTAACAAGCCTGCTTCTGGGCGCTTGTCAGCTGGAAGCTGATACCATGGAGAAGTTGCTGTATTGCCTCCAATCGATCCCATAAGTACTGCATCACAAGCCTTTGCCTGAGCAATTGCCTCATCGGTCAAAGGAATGCCATGAGTATCAATGGAAATCCCTCCCATAAGAATCTCTTCATAATTGAAGATGTGACCAAATTTCTTACCAACCTGGTCTAATACTTTTTTTGCTTCTGTTACAATCTCTGGACCAATTCCATCTCCAGAAATCACACCAACATGAAATTCCATCTTAATCACCTTTCTGATCCGATTCCCCTCTAGGGGTACAATCCCCTATACTATATCTTATCTAAGAGGATATTTCAATATATCCATGGTTCTATACCTGGCATTTATTCTATATAGAAGATTTTATCAATATAAAGAAAAAGAGCCATTGCACAAATAGCAATAGCTCTAAATAAGTCTTCTTTATTTCTCTTCTGGTGCATCCACTGCATCTGAAGCCTTCTCAACTTCGGCGATTGCAGCCTTCTGCATAGGAATACGACAGTTCTTGTTGTTACCAAATTCAACAATAACAGTATCATCCTGAACATCAATAAGTGTTCCGTACATACCGCCATTGGTCATTACAGTATCACCAATCTCCATAGCCTCGAGCATTGCTCTTTTCTGTTTTTCTTGTTTTCTCTGTGGTCTGAGCATTAACAGCCAAATAACTGCAAATAAAACCACGATCCAAATAATCATAACTCCCGAGCCCGACGAGCCTGTTGCTAATAACGATGAAAACATTATATTATCCTCCTAATAATCTTACTATCTCTCATAATTCAAGCTAAGTGCGCTTGATAG
>CAVJBW010000046.1:0-9212 GCA_963647625.1 Lachnospiraceae bacterium | reverse complement strand
GTGGAAAGAATTGCATGAAGCAATATTATTATCACTTAATAAGAATTCTCCGATTTTATAAGAGGGAAGGAAGCGACAAATAATAAGGCTAGGGGGAAAGCATGGCAATTTTATTAGAACTTAGAGAACGAATTGTTAGTTTTTGCGAGTCCAATGAATTACTAGTGAAGATTCTAGGAAGATTCCTATTGGCGCTTGTAACCTTTCAATTGATCAATATAAGAATCGGCTACATGAGCCAGATCAATCACCTATGGATCGCGTTGATCCTTGCAGTGATATGCGCCTTTTTGCCGGTGAATTTCACCATCTTTGTGGCTATTGCCTTTTTGGCTTGCCATCTGTATGCCCTGTCGCCTGTGGTGGCGGTGCTATCGGTGCTTATTGGAATATTGGCCTTGCTGTTGTATTTTCGATTTTTACCACAAGATGGTTTCTTGACCTTGGTTACCGTAGTGCTAGCAGTACTTGGAGCTCCTTATATGATGGCCTATATTGCAGGACTTCGTAAAAATCTCATGTCTATGATCGGAATTTTGATTGGACTTGTCTATTATTATTTCTTATATGGGATTCGGAGTACGGCAGCAGTCTTTAGGGCTCAAGGGGAAGGAAGCCTTGATAGTGTAGGTCTGTTAAGGCAAGGCGTAGAGCAGCTAGTGGACAATAATGAGATGGTCTTTACCATTTTGATTTTCTTGCTTACCGCCATCATAATCTATGTGATTGGCCGCTCCTCTGTGAATTATGCTAGAAATATTGCCCTGACCATAGGTATTGTCATAAATGTGGCAGGAATGCTGATCTTTTATATGCTTACGGACACTTTGCCGGGAGTGATGAACTTTACTCTTGGACAGGCCGTCAGTGTGGTGGTGGCGCTGATTTTCTCTTACTTTACCCGGTCTTTGGATTATACGAGAGTGGAAAGAGTTCAGTTTGAAGATGATGATTATTATTATTTTGTAAAAGCAGTGCCAAAGCAGTCAGTGGCAAGAAGACAAAAGCTGGTAAAGCAATACAATAAGGCGGATAAAGAAGTAGAAGAAGTAGAAGACATCACAGAAATGGAAGAAGAATTAAGCGAAGCACAAAAGCTGGCGCTGAAGCAGCTAGAAGCAGAATTCGCAGAACCAGTAGTAGGAGAAAATAAAGAAAAAAAACCTAGAAGATTTGGGAAATCTTAAGAAATCGGACACACAATTTTCTTATTGTAGACCTAAGCTAGGGCGATGCCTAAAAAGCACCTATAAAAATGAAAGGAGGAAGGTAAGTGCAGACAATTATTTCCAATTTGATAACCTTTAAAAATACCTATTTGTTTTGGATTGATTTCCCAAACGTAGATGTCAAGGATATTATTGAAATTGCCATTCTTGCTTTTCTTTTTTATCATGTCATTGTCTGGATGAAAAATACCAGAGCTTGGGCCCTGCTAAAAGGTTTACTTGTAGTTCTAGTTTTCCTTTTGTTTGCAGCAATCTTTCAGATGTCCACTATCTTGTGGCTGGCGGCAAAGGTTCTGAACTATGCAGTGATTGCCCTATTGGTCATCTTTGCACCAGAACTTCGAAGAGCCCTAGAGACTCTAGGAAGAAAGAAGTTCATCACGGCCATCTTCAATTCAGATTTGTTCAAGACAGAAGAAAGTCGATTCAGTGATAAGGATATTAATGAACTAGTAAGAGCCTGCTTTGATATGGGTAAGGCAAAAACAGGTGCCCTTATCGTTGTAGAACAAAACAACAAATTAACAGAATATGAAAGAACAGGAATCCCTATCGATAGTGTGATTTCTTATCAGCTTCTTGTAAATATATTTGAACACAATACTCCGCTTCATGATGGAGCGATTATTATTCGAGATAATAGAATTGTAGCAGCAACTTGCTATCTGCCACTTTCAGAGAATATGCAGCTGAGTAAAGAGCTAGGAACCAGGCACCGGGCGGCAGTGGGAATCAGTGAAGTAAGTGATTCCCTGACCATAGTGGTTTCTGAAGAGACGGGTCAGGTATCCATCGCAAAGCACGGACATATTCAAAGAGGACTGACGGCAGATGGACTAAAGGAAGTCTTAATTACGATTAATAAATATAGTACAGAAGGTCAAAAAGCCTCTCTATTTCCAAAGGAAGGAGGGGATCAAGAATGAAAAAATTTCTAGATATCATCACTCATAATTGGGGTCTGAAACTTCTTGCAATCATTCTGGCTATTATCTTTTGGCTCATTGTAGTCAATGTGAATGATCCTCAGATTACCAAACAGTTTACCGTAGAGGTAACAGTAAAGAATGAAAATGTCATTACAGACATGGGTAAGGTCTATGAGGTACTAGATGATAGCAATATGTGTACTTTCAAGGTAACAGCGTCTCGGTCTGTCATGGATTCCATTGATAGCAGTGACTTTAAGGCTACTGCAGACATGGGACAGGTAGAAGGAATGTCCTTAGTGCCGATTGAAATCAAGGCCAACAAGTATTCCAACCGTATCAGTATTACAAAGATTACCCAGAATATGCAAATCAGTGTAGAAGATGCCATTACCAAGCAGTTTGTTATCAACCCTCTTGTCCAAGGGACTCCGGCAGACGGCTATGCCGTAGGGGAGACCAGCGTCAACCCTAATGTGATTACGGTAACAGGAGCGAAGTCTGTGGTATCTGAGATTGAATCCGTCAAGGCAACCATTAGTGTTCAGGGTATGTCAGAAAATATTAAAGACAAGGTAAAGCCTGTATTTTACGATGGTAGTGGAAACGTCATCGAAAGTGACAACTTCACCCTTTCTCAAAAAAAGGTAACAGTAAAGGCCAACCTAGTAGATCAAAAGTCTGTAGATATTGTTTTTGAACCGGAAGGAACACCGAAGGAGGGCTATGAAGTGACATCGGTTCTTTGCTCGCCGACAAGTATAGGCGTGCAGGGAAAGGATTCTGTGCTAGCGGATCTAACCGAAATCAATCTTCCATCAAGCCTGATTGATGTCAGCGGTGCTAAGAAAGATATTTCGGTCGATGTGGACATCAGTGACTACTTGCCAAGCGGGGTGAGCTTGACCGATAGTGAGGAAAATACTATTACCATTGCAGTGACTATTGAAAAAGTAGCTTCAAAGTCCTATGATATACCAATGGATAATCTGGCAATCAAGAATCTGTCTGCAGATTTGCAAAGCCAATATGATCAAAAGAAAGTTAGAGTCACAATCTTGGGAAAGAAAGCGGATCTTTCTAGCCTAAAGGCCACAGACATCACGGGAACGATTGATGCGCAAGGCCTAGGGGAAGGAACCTATCAGCTCCCGGTTGTATTGAATCTTGATGAAGACACTTACTCTTTGAAAAAAAGTGTCAAGGTACAAGTGACCTTGGTATCTACCAAGTCGGATACCGGTCATAGTCAAGAGGATGGGGAAAATAATAGCGAATAATAGTGGAGAAATTATGATAAGCCAAAAGGTAACAATTAAGAATCCTACAGGTCTGCATATCAGACCTGCAGGAGCTATGTGCGATGCTGCACAAAAATTTAAGTCGCAAATCACTTTTCAGCATAAGCATACGACGGCCAATGCGAAAAGCGTATTAAGCGTTCTTGCCGCGGGGGTAAAATGCGGCGATGAAATCGAAATTATATGTCAAGGTGAAGACGAAGAAGAAGCTCTAAATACCATGCTGCAACTGATTGATGCAGGATTTAGTGAATGGAGCTTATAAGAATAATAGAAGAAAGTGGAGATAAAACAAAATGCTGAATTATAAGAAATATGAAAAGTCCCCAGTCATTGATTTCCCTCAAAGACAATGGCCAGGAAAAGAAATCGAAAAAGCACCAATCTGGTGCAGCGTGGATCTGCGTGATGGAAATCAAGCGCTGATTGAGCCAATGAATGTAGAAGAAAAGATGGAAATGTTCCAGATGTTATTAGATCTTGGCTTTAAGCAAATCGAAATTGGATTTCCAGCAGCTTCTCAGATTGAATTTGATTTCTTAAGGGAGCTTGTTGCCAAGGATATGATTCCAGATGATGTTACGGTGCAGGTGCTGACCCAATGTAGAGAACATTTGATCAAAAGAACCTTTGAAGCAATTGAAGGAATCAAGAATGTAATCGTACATATCTATAATTCAACTTCCGTGATCCAAAGAAAAGTGGTATTCCACATGGAAAAAGAAGAAATCAAGCAAATTGCCATAGACGGAACCCGTCTTGTACGCCAGATGGCAGCAGATTTTCCTGGTAATATTACCTTGGAATATTCCCCTGAAAGCTTTATGGGAACAGAGCTAGAATTTGCCTTGGACATCTGCACAGCAGTTCAGGATACTTGGGATCATTTTAATGACAATCCAATTATCTTCAATCTTCCACTTACCGTAGAGATGAATACTCCAAATGTTTATGCGGATCAGATCGAGTGGATGAGCACTCATTTTAAAGAAAGAGATAATGTCATTGTAAGTATTCATCCTCATAATGACCGTGGAACCGGAGTTGCTGCAACAGAACTTGCCCTATTAGCAGGAGCAGACAGGGTAGAAGGAACTTTGTTTGGCAATGGAGAAAGAACCGGTAATGTAGATGTTCTTACCGTAGCTTATAATATGTTTTCTCAGGGAATTGATCCTGAATTAAATATTGATAATGTAAAGGAAATCGCCCAGGTCTATGAACGCTGCTGCAAGATGGAGATTCCAATGCGCCATCCATATGCCGGACAGTTGGTATTTACTGCATTTTCAGGTTCTCACCAGGATGCTATCAACAAAGGAAAGAAATACCTAGAAGAACACCAGTGTGATATCTGGGATGTTCCATATCTGCCTATTGATCCAGCAGATATTGGAAGAGAATATGAACCGGTTGTTCGTATTAACAGCCAGTCTGGTAAGGGCGGAGTAGCCTTCATTATGGATGTGAATTTTGGTTACAAGCTACCAAAGAATATGCATAAAGAATTTGCCGATGTGATTCAAAAGATTTCCGAGCAGCGAGGAGGAGAGGTATCTCCACAAGAGATTAAGGCTGCCTTTGATCGGGAATATCTTGATCAAAATGAACCATTTACCTTCGGCAAAGTTAAGGTTGAGGATGTAGGAGAGCATGATGCCCATGCTGACTTAGAGTTCTCTTATAGAGGTGAAAGTATGCAATCCCAGGCAGTTGGAAATGGTCCATTAAATGCTGTAAAGGAAGCCATTTCTAAGAAAGTGCCAATCAATGTTCGTGTGCTTGACTATACAGAACATGCCCTAAGTGAAGGCTCTGAAGCAAAGGCAGCTGCTTATATCCACCTGAAAGACCTAGACGATGGTAGAGAAACCTTCGGCGTAGGCTTAAGTTCGAATATTACAAGAGCTTCTGTAAGAGCATTGTTTAGTGCATTGAATCGTTTGAGTGAGAAGTAGTTATATGATCGATCGAAAAAGGAATGATGATGTAAAAGCATCAATACGAAAATTAGAAGCCATTATAGAGATTGCAGCCCTTGTCTTGCTATTCTTTTTGGTTTGGCGTGGATTTTATCGCGTAGAAGGACATCTTTTTCATGGACGTGGAAAATATGTCCTATTAGGCGTGTATGCTTTGCTGACAATCATCTTATTCTATTATAGTGAAGGATTTAAGTTTGGATATCTAAGACTTACAGACGTGGTGATATCCCAATGGGTTGGCCTGGTAATTGTCAACTTTATCACCTATTTTCAGCTCTCTCTTATGATTAACCGTATGGTGAATCCACTGCCCCTAGTGGGTATGACCCTGCTGGGTATGGCTATCTGTTTGGTTATGTGCTATATCTTCTCGGTGATTTATCATCGGCTTTATGTTCCTAGGAATATGGTGCTGATCTATGGGGATTTGCAGGCTGTGTCCATTAAGCTCAAGCTAGATACCCGTTCGGATAAGTACCGCATCACTCGCATGGTATCCACCGAGGAAGGGCTAGAAGAAATCTGCAGGATCATAGACCAGCATGATGCTGTTGTTATCAACGATGTAGAGGCTCAGATGCGAAATGATATCATGAAATATTGCTACCAGAACTGCACGAGAGCTTATATTGTTCCGAAGATCTCGGATATTATCAATAGGGGAGCCAAAAATATCAACCTGTTTGATACGCCGCTTTTACTAGTGAAGGGAACCGGACTTACCAGGGCCCAGGAGGCAGGAAAAAGGGCCTTTGACCTGATTTTTTCTATTATCGCCTTGATTCCGGGTCTTCCAATCATGCTAGTGGTTGCGATTGCAATTAAGCTAGATGATCATGGACCTGTCTTTTATAAGCAGGATCGAGTGACAAAGGATGGTAAGGTATTTGCTATATTGAAATTTCGAAGCATGATTGTGGATGCGGAAAAAGAAGGAAAGTCTATGCCGGCCACAGATCATGACCCACGCATCACCAGGGTAGGACGAGTGATTCGTGCTTCTAGACTTGATGAGCTTCCACAGGTGCTCAATATCTTCAAGGGAGATATGAGCTGGTGTGGTCCAAGGCCAGAGCGGTGTGAACATGTGGAGAAATATACCAAGATGATTCCAGAATTTGCTTTTCGAAGCAAGGTCAAGGGTGGTCTTACCGGTTATGCCCAAATCTATGGCAAGTACAATACTTCTCCATATGACAAATTAAGGCTAGACCTTATGTATATTGAAAATTATTCCGTCTTGACTGATCTGAAGCTGATGCTGATGACCATCAAGATTATGTTCAAAAAAGAATCTACAGAAGGATTCGATAAAGCCATTGACGAGGCTATGTTAAAGGATATGATAGCCAAAAGTAAGCAAGATACCAGAAAGGACTAAAGGGTACAAGATGAAAGCGGTGATTTGTCTAGGCAGATTATTTCTGCAGATCTTATATCAGTTCTATAAGATTAGTCCCCAGAAAAATGAGATTCTCATTGTCTCAAGACAGTCCAATGAGCCATCTCTAGATGTTCGCCTTCTTGAAAAAAAGCTGCAGGTGACCTTCCCAGATTATAAAATCAATGTCATGTGTCGCTATTCAAAAAGTGCGGCAAGCATTGATTTTTCTTATATGAAATATGTCATGGGACCTTTGATGAAAGCGTTTGCCAGAGCAAAAATTGTTATACTAGATGGATATTGCATTCCAGCTAGTATGTTACAGCATCGGCCTAAGCTTCGCATTATTCAGATGTGGCATGCCATGGGATGCTTTAAAAAGTTTGGTTTTGCTACCCTTGGTCAGGAGGGAGGATATGATCCTTCTTTTGCCAAGATGATGCATATGCATGAAAATTATGACTATATCTTTGCCAGCAGTGATGTCTGCGTAGAGCCATTTCGACAAGCTTTTCATGCTCGATTAGAACAGATGAAGGTGATGCCACTTCCTAGAGTGGACTTTATCCGTCAGGAGAGCTACAAAGAGGCTTGCAAGGAAAGAATCTATCAGACTTATCCACAGCTTATGGATGGCCGCAAAGTGATTCTATACGCACCAACTTTTCGCAAAAATGGAGATAATGAAGGCTTTATCCGTGACTTTGCAAATGCCATAGATAAGGAGAAGTACCACCTTGTTATAAAGCCCCATCCAATTGTCAAAGAAATTGAATTAGGCTCAGAGGTAATCTGCGATCATCAGTACCAATCCATTGAAATGCTTGCAGTCTGTGACTATGTGGTATCGGACTATTCGGCCTTTGTCCTAGAAGCAGCACTTGCAGAAAAACCAATCTTTTGCTTTGTGCCAGATGAAGAAGAATACCTAGATAAGAGAGGATTCTTTGTAGATATTACCAAGGAATGGCCAGGAGTAAGAAGTAAGGATGCTTCTGATCTTGCAGCTGCCATTGCCCAGGAAGACTTTGACCTAGAACAGGTAAAGCTGTTTGCTGAAAAATATGTCAATCTAGAGGAAGAAGCAACAGAAAAGATTGCTTTATTTATAAAGGATTTGCTAAAAGATTTATGAATATCAAGAAATATGCCAGAAAAGCATTGACCATGGCAAGTGAAGTCGCCTTAAACCGGCTCTTTCACTTCGCTAGCGTAAAGCAAAATAAAATATTATTTTTGTCAGATGTAAGAGATTCTTTAGATGGCAATCTGTCATTTGTGCGGAATGCCTTACCAGATACCTACGAGGTTCATACCTCACTGAAAGCAGATCGAAAGGACCGCTTGCCTCTTGCAGCATGGATGCGCCGAAGCTACGATCTTGCCACCTCTCGAGCTATCTTTTTAGATGATTTTGCTGATGCCACGGCCTTTCTTCATGTGAGAAAAGGTCAGGACTTGATTCAATTGTGGCATGGCTCAGGAGCCTATAAAAAGTTCGCCTATGGCAGAGCAATGGAAACAGGAGATTTGAAACATGTGCATCCTGGCTATAAGCGTTATACCAAGGCTATTGTAAGCAGCGCATCGATTCAAGATATTTATGCTAAAGCCTTTGGCATTGAGGAAAGTAAAGTCTATGCTACAGGAGTTCCTAGAACAGATGCCTTTTTCGACCAAGCATATATGGAAGAGAAGAAGCGCAGTTTGTATGAAAAGTATCCTGACTTGCAAGGGAAAAAGTTGATTTTATTAGCCCCGACCTATCGAGGGGAACGAGTAGAAGACGCAGACTATGACTTTGATCGGATAGATCTGCCCATGCTTTATGAGAAGTTAAAAGACGACTATGCCTTGATCATCAAATGGCATCCGGCCTTGTATCAACGCCTAAGTAGACAAGGTAAAATGCCTTATGACCTGGAGAAGTATCAAGGATTTTTATATGACCTATCAAGCTACCGGGAAGTAAATGATTTGCTTTTCGCTGCAGACTATCTCATAACAGATTATTCTTCTGTTATCTTTGACTATGCCTTGCTTGATAAGCCAATTATATATTTTACCTATGATCTAAAAGATTATGAAGACGGAAGGGGACTATACTTTCCTTTTGAAGATTATGTCTATGGGGCGGTTGCCCAAAATAGCACGGAGCTTTTAGAGGCTATTTTGCAAGGTTCCATGATGGAAGAGAAAAGGGAAAGATTTATAGAGCGATTTGTCCAGGCCAATGATGGAGGGGCAAGTCAGAGAGTTATTGAGTTGTTGGAGAGAGAAAAATGAAAATCAGTATAGTAGCGCTTTTAGCAGATGGATTTGATATGAATCCACTATTAAAAAGTCTGCACTGTCAAGTAGATAAGGAATTTGAACCACTGAGC
>CAVJBW010000045.1:0-9253 GCA_963647625.1 Lachnospiraceae bacterium | reverse complement strand
CGGAAAAATTGTTAAAATATAATATTTCATCTTGGCTCCTTAATCCACTAATCCAGGCATGAGATGCACCTTCATCTGCATTTGTTCTATGTCAATATTTAAGATACATTGCTTGATTGCCGGAAGCAAGACTTCTTTGCCCTCCTTGGTCTTTACCACATAGACATCGTTCGCTCCCGTCTGCATGACCTCTTCTAGGATGCCCAAGGGCTGCTCATCTTCGGTTATAACCTGCATTCCGATCATGTCTGCGATAAAATATTCTCCCTTTTTGAGCTTTACTGCATGGTCCCTGGTAACCCAAAGTCCACAATTTTTGTATTTTTCAATATCATTAATATTGTCAATATCACAGAACTTGACAATTACCATATTTTTCTGATATCGAATCCCCTTTATCTTCAATAGAAGCTTTTCTTTTCCTGTATCAAGATAAACTTCTTTTAATTTACCAAATCGTTTTACATCATCTGTTGTTGGAAATACTTTCACCTCGCCATGGACACCATGGGTATTGGCAATCACTCCTACTTGTAACATATCATCCATAAAACTCTCCTCAAATAAGCAAATCCCCTTCCAATCGGAAAGGGATTCCTTCTTACTGTACAATTTCGACAATTACTTTCTTGTCTTCTTTTGAGGCTGCTGCCTTAACTACAGAGCGGATTGCCTTGGCAATGCGTCCCTGTTTACCAATCACCTTGCCCATATCCTTCTGTGCAACATGAAGTTCCAAAAGAATAGATTTTTCATTTTCTGACTCGGTTACAACAACTTGGTCAGGTTCATCCACAAGGGATCTTGCGATTACTTCTACTAATTCCTTCATAAGGGACACCTCACACTCCTACTTTTCGATTCCAGCCTGCTTGAAAATAGCTTCTACTCTCTGAGTTGGCTGTGCACCGTTGCCTAACCATTTCTTTGCTAATTCTTCATTAACACTGATAGCTGTAGGTTCCTGTGTTGGGTCGTAAGTTCCGATTTCTTCGATAAACTTACCATCTCTTGGAGATCTAGAATCAGCAACTACGATTCTATAAAAAGGTGCTTTTTTCTGACCCATTCTTCTTAATCTAATCTTTACTGCCACTTTATTTCACCTGCCTTTCAACTAATCTATATCATTGTGTACTTATTAGCACATTTATCTAGAAAGGAAGTTTGAACATTCCTTTTCTACCTCTTCCACGCTTGCCCATCATGCCTGGCATCTGCTTCATCATTTTGCGGGCTTGCTCGAATTGCTTCACAAGGCGATTCACTTCTGCAATATCAACACCTGCGCCCTTTGCAATTCTTTGTTTTCTACTTGGATTCAAAAGGGATGGATTGGCTCTTTCTTGTGGAGTCATGGAATAAATGATTCCTTCAATCCTTCTCATCTTCTTGTCATCCATGGCATTTTCTATGTCGCCTAATTGAGAACTATTGATTCCTGGCATCATAGATAATACGCTTGATAAACCTCCAAGCTTCTTCATCTGGTTCATAGATTCAAGATAATCATCAAAGCTAAACTCCGCTTTCTTGAAGCGTTGCTCCATTTCTTTGGCTTTTTCTTCATCTATGGAATCTTGTGCCTTCTCAATTAAAGTCAGCACATCTCCCATTCCAAGAATTCGAGATGCCATACGTTCTGGATAGAACTGTTCCAAATCTGACAGCTTCTCACCCATTCCAACGAATAGAATCGGCTTGCCGGTAACTGCTCGAATGGATAGGGCAGCTCCACCTCTTGTATCGCCATCAAGCTTGGTCAAAATCACGCCATCAATGCCTACCTGCTCTTCAAAGGTAGAAGCAACATTGACTGCATCCTGACCGGTCATAGAGTCTACCACTAATAAGGTCTGAGCTACATCTACCTTTTCTTTGATAGATTTTAACTCTTCCATCATCTCTTCATCTACATGAAGACGTCCGGCGGTATCTAAGATGACTACATGATTGCCATTCTTACTAGCATGTTCCACTGCTGCCTTTGCAATGTCTACAGGAGAATGGTTCGTTCCCATCGAAAAGACTTCTACGCCTTGCTTTTCTCCGTTGACCTTCAACTGGTCCACGGCTGCGGGACGATAGACGTCACAAGCGACTAACAAAGGATTCTTTCCCTTGAGCTTCATCTTGCCTGCCAACTTGGCTGTTGTCGTGGTTTTACCTGCACCTTGAAGACCGCACATCATAATAATGGTAATGGCTTGGCCCGGACGATAAGCTAGCTCGGTAGTTTCAGATCCCATGAGCTTAACCATTTCCTCATTTACAATCTTAATTACCATCTGGCCTGGATTCAATCCATTCATAACGTCCTGACCTATAGCACGTTCCTGAACATCCTTGATGAATCCTTTTACAACTCTGAAGTTAACATCGGCTTCAAGCAAAGCCATCTTTACTTCCTTGAGTGCTGCCTTAACATCGTCCTCTGTAAGCTTTCCCTTGCTGCGAAGGTTCTTAAAAACATTTTGAAGTTTATCTGTTAAGCTATCAAATGCCATCTATAATTCCTCCAAAATCAACTGGGAAATTTCACATATCTTCTCAAGTGACTCTTCTTTTTTGATCTTCGTAAGCTTTTGAATCTCTCCAATCTGCCCACGAATCTGCATGAAACGTTGCAGAAGATGAAGCTTTTGTTCATAACCTTCTAGGGTCTGGCTACATCGCTTGACCATGTCATGAACCCCCTGACGGGTAATTCCTTCATCGGCTGCAATCTCTGCCAAAGATAAGTCATTAAGCACATAATCTTCAAAAATCCTCTGTTGACGTTGCTTTAATAATTCTCCATAAAAATCATACAGATAGGTCTGTCTTATCTTTTCATCCATTGCTCTGCCTCATTTCGTACATATGCTATATTACTAAAACAAAAAAGCGGTGTCAAGTATTTTTTCTTTACACCGCAAAAAAATATTTTTTTATAATAAAGCCTGCACTTCTCTAGGCTTGTATCCCTTTTTCTCTAAGGTCTTTAAAATCTTATTTTTATGTTCTGTTCCAAAAGCTTCCAAAGTAATGCGAAGCTCTACAGCAGCATTACGATTGGTGGTAATGAACTGATTATGCTCGAGCTTGATTACATTACCCTGCACATCAGCAATGATTTGGGATACTTTGGATAATTCTCCTGGCTTGTCTGGCAATAGCACAGATACCGTAAAGATACGATCTCTAAAGATCAATCCTTGCTGCACTACAGAAGACATGGTAATCACATCCATATTGCCACCACTTAGGATGGATACGACTTTCTTTCCTTTCACAGGCAGATGCTTTAGGGCTGCTGCTGTTAACAGGCCTGAATTTTCTACTATCATTTTGTGATTTTCTACCATATCAAGAAAGGCTACCACTAGTTCATCGTCTTCTACTGTAATGATCTCATCTAAATTTTCCTGAAGATAAGGAAAGATCAGCTCTCCTGGGGTCTTTACCGCCGTACCATCTGCAATGGTATTTACCTTTTCCAAAGTGGTAACTTCTTTCTTTTCTAAAGAAGCCTTTAGGCAGGCAGCACCTGCTGGCTCTACTCCAATAATTTTGATTTTGGGATTGAGCATCTTGGCCAAGGTGGATACTCCTGTTGCTAAGCCACCTCCACCTACTGGCACCAAAATATATTCTACCAAAGGCAATTCTTTGAAAATCTCCATGGCAATGGTTCCTTGCCCGGTTGCAACGACTGGGTCATCAAAAGGATGAATAAAGGTATATCCTTTTTCTTTTGCTAGTTCAAGGGCATATTGGCAAGCTTCATCATAGACATCTCCCTTAAGGATCACTTCAGCTCCATAGGACTTGGTTCTATTTACCTTAATTAGTGGTGTAGAGGTAGGCATAACGATCGTTGCCTTTACCCCATATCTTTGGGCTGCATAAGCAACTCCCTGGGCATGGTTGCCAGCAGAAGCAGTAATTAGGCCTAGACTTCTCTCTTCCTCAGATAAGGTACTGATCTTGTAATAAGCTCCTCTTACCTTATAGGCTCCTGTGAACTGTAGGTTCTCTGGCTTAAAATAAACCTTATTTCCAGTTTGTTCACTAAAATATTCACTATACAAAAGCTTGGTTTCTGTTGTAACTTGTTTTACAATCTCGCTTGCTTTTTCAAAACTTTCCAAGGTCAACATCTTTCTAGTCTCCTATTCTTTTCTATCAAATAGTGCATCTACAAATGCATTAGAATCAAATTTTTCTAGATCTTCCACACTTTCTCCTACTCCAATATACTTTACCGGAATCCCAAGTTCTGATTGAACAGCTACTGCAATGCCTCCCTTTGCCGTTCCGTCCATCTTGGTAAGAACGATTCCGCTAAGGTCGGTTGCTTCTTTAAATTCTCTTGCTTGAACCAGAGCATTTTGTCCCGTCGTAGAGTCCAATACCACCAAGGTTTCCCTATAAGCATCTGGATATTCTCTCTCGATAATGCGGCCAATCTTTTTTAGTTCTTCCATAAGATTCTTCTTGTTGTGAAGACGTCCCGCGGTATCACATAATAAGACATCTGCATTTCTAGCCTTTGCAGCCTGGGTTGCATCATATACTACCGATGCAGGGTCTGCTCCATCCTGACCAGCAATCAGTTCTACTCCAGCTCTGTTGGCCCACTCTTCTAGCTGCTCTTTTGCAGCTGCGCGGAAGGTATCTGCTGCCGCAAGAACAACTTTTTTATTTTGATCCTTTAGCTTTTTGGCTAGCTTACCAATGGTCGTTGTCTTTCCAACACCGTTGACTCCCACTACCAAGATTACGGCTTTTTCGGACTCAAATCGATAGGCAGCTTCCCCTACATCCATCTGTTCTTTAATCGAGTCCATCAAAAGCTGTTTGCACTGCATAGGCTCTTTGATGTGGTTTTCTTTTACCTTTTCTTGCAAGGATTCTATGATTTTTTGAGTTGAATGAACGCCCACATCTCCCATGATTAGAATCTCTTCTAGTTCTTCATAGAATTCATCATCAATATGGGAAAAAGAGCTAAATACAGACTCAAATCCATTTACAATATTATCTCTTGTCTTTGTAAGGCCTTGTACCAATCTTGAAAAAAATCCTTTCTTTTTTTCAGACTCTTGAGGCATTACTTCCATTTCTTCGCTCATAATCTGCTCCTTCCTTCTAAGACTTCTTATTAATTATCCAAATCACTTTCAATTAAGCTGACGGACACTAGGGTAGATACTCCCTTTTCCTGCATGGTAATACCATACAAACGATCTGCCGCTGCCATGGTTCCCCTTCTGTGGGTAATCACGATAAACTGTGTATTTTTTGTTAGTTTGTGAAGATAATCAGCAAATCGTCCTACGTTGGAATCGTCTAGGGCTGCTTCAATCTCGTCTAAAAGACAGAATGGAGACGGCTTTAAGTTCTGAATTGCGAACAAAAGGGAAATTGCAGTTAGTGCCTTTTCTCCTCCTGATAATTGCATCATATTTTGCAATTTCTTTCCTGGTGGCTGGGCTATAATCTGGATTCCCGTTTCTAGGATATCTTCCCCTTCCATCAGTTCGAGGCTTCCCTTTCCGCCACCAAACAAGAGCTTGAATGCCTTGTCAAACTCTTTTTGAATCTCTACAAACTTCTCTGTAAACTGCTTTCGCATTCCTGCATCAAGCTCTTCAATAATCTTTTGAAGATTTTCTTCGGATTGGGTCAAATCATTTTTTTGATTCAGCAAGAATTCATAGCGCTGTGCAAGTTCTTTGTAATCTTCTATTGCATTGACATTGACATTGCCTAGGGCGCGAATATCATTTTTCATTTGCACCGCTAGAGTTTTCATTTCCTGCAGATCCTGGTATTTGTCACTTCTAAGTTCCTTGGCAGAATGCATGGTAAGTTCATATTCTGCCCACATATAAGCAATGCTTTTTTCTCGGCTTTCTTCGAGACGTTCTTTCTTGGAATTCAGTCGGAATAACTCTTTATCAAGAACGCTGATTTGCTGTGAGAGTTCTTCTCGCTTTTCGAAGAATCCCTTATTTTCTTTTAGCATCTCTTCTTTTTGTTTTGTCGAAGATTCTAATTTTTCATTGAGCTTTACAAGGGTATCGGCATAGCCTTCTAATTCTTTTTCCTTTTGAGCTATCTGCTGGCGTTTTTCCTCGACTTGTCCATGGGAAAGAGAATTCTCTTTTTCTATTTGATACTTTTCTTCCGTAAGAGCTGCTGCTTCTTGGAGGGTTCTTGCAATATTTTGCTGAACAAATTCTGCCTTTTGTTCTACCGCTGCTTTTGCAAGGGAAAGCTGAGATACCACCCCTTGTTTTTCTTCGAGAATCTTGCTCTGTTCTTGAATCTTGAGTTGGGCAAGTTCTATTTCTTCTTTATTGGTCTGCTCAAGCTGGCCTATTTCATCCATTTTCACTTGGCAAGAAGCACTTTCCTTCTTCAGCTGTAACAATTGCTGTTGAATCTCTTTTTCTTCTTCTTGCAGACGTTCATAAGACTCTTTTGCTTGCTGCATCTTCTCAAGCATATGATTCTTGTTCATCAGGGCCTCATGCTGCTTTAGGGCAAGGCTTTGAATCTGCTGACTTAAGAGACTTAAATCTTCTTTTAGTAGATCTCTAGCAACTACGAGGTTTTCTAAGGTGCGATTAATCTCCTTTAATTCCTTAGATTTTTCTTCAATCCCTTTGCTTAGCTGCTGCATCTGTCTATTACGTCCAAGCAAGTTGGCATTGGTCTTAAATGCACCACCGGAAATCGAACCTCCGGGCCTTAAATATTCTCCTTCTATGGTCACAATATGAAGGGTATAGGAATATTTCTTTGCTAAGGCAAGGGCATGATCTACGGTATCTACGATTACGATTCTTCCTAGGAGATGTCTTACGACTCCTTCATAAGTATCCTCTGTATGAACTAACTTACTAGCAAGATCCACCACACCCTCTTCTTTTAGATATGGCTTATCTGACCGATCTTCCTCTTTGCCTACGCTCGTTAAAGGTAAAAAGGTTGCCCTTCCATATCTATGCTCTTTTAGATAGGAAATGATTTCTTTGGCTGTTTTTTCATCTTTCGTTACAATATTTTGAATACTGCCGCCTAAGGCCGTCTCTATTGCAGTCTCATACTTCTTGTCCACTTGTATCAAATCTGCTACAACGCCACAGATTCCTGCAAAAGAGTCTTTTTGCTCCATGACTCTTTTGACACTATTTCCATATCCTTCGTAGCGCTCTGCAATATTTTTCAAGGCCTCAAGCTGGGAATTCATCTGCTGTAACTTGCCATTTAATTTGTCTTTTTTGTTATGGGCCTCAGCTAAGTCTAGCTTTTGCTTCTTTCTGGTCTCTTCAATAGCATGTAGCTTGGATTTTTTGTCATTATATTCCTTGCTAATCTCATCATAAGCTGCACTTGCTTCTTGGCACTTTTCAGACAAATCCTTCTCTTGACCCTTATGGGTTAAGAGACCCGTTGTCATCTGAGACCTGCGGATATTGACTTGCTCGGTCATGGTATCAAAGCGCTGACGGTCTGCTTGAATGGCCGCTTTTTTATTTAACAATTGAATGATCAGATTGTTCTTATCTTCGACTTGTGCATTCAGCTCGTCAATCTCTTTTTGTATGTGAAAAAGCTCTTCATTAGCTAGCTCTACCTTTTCTTTCGCTTTTTGAAGATCTGCTTCGATAGTGCCACGTTCCTGGTCAAATCCCTTTTTCTCATTTTCTTTTTCATCAATACGGCGCTGCATATGATCAATGCGGCTTTGAAATTGTTCTTTGGACAACTGCAGGGAGTGGATCTGTTCCTTTAAAAGATTAATATCTCCACTTTGTCTTCCTTGGGATAAGCCGATAGAATTAATGGATTCTCTGGTTTCGTTGATTTCCCCCTCTAGCTGTTCAATGGCTATCTGCATTTTGTCATATTCGATCTTGGTATTTTCAAAGGAAACCTTGGTATCCTCATATTCTTTTTGAGCATCACTAAGACTGCTTGTGGTCTGATCCATGCTTCCTTGTATCTCATCTAATTCCATCAGGAACATGTTGACATCAAGCTCTTTTAACTGTTCCTTCTTAGTCAAATAGATTCTAGCCGTTTCCGATTGTTTTTTTAGTGGTCCAATCTGTCTTTCTTGCTCTGTAAGAATATCAACTACACGAAGTAGGTTCTCATGCTCTTTTTCTAATTTTTTTTGAGCCGTCGCCTTTCTTCTTTTGAACTTGACAATTCCTGCTGCTTCATCAAATAATTCTCGCCTTTCCTCTGGCTTTCCACTTAGGATGCGATCAATCTGACCCTGGCCGATGATGGAATATCCTTCTTTTCCAATACCGGTATCATAAAACAGTTCATGAATATCCTTCAGGCGACACAAAGCTCCATTGATTAAATATTCGCTTTCTCCGGAACGATAGACCCTACGTGTTACAGTCACTTCTTCATAATCAATGGCTAGGCAGTGGTCGGTATTATCCAAAGTAATAGATACCGAGGCATAACTTAGGGGCTTTCGGCTTTCGGTTCCTGCAAAAATAACATCCTGCATGCTTGCTCCACGAAGCTGCTTGGCTCTTTGCTCTCCTAGCACCCATCTTACCGCGTCTGCTACATTACTTTTTCCACTTCCATTAGGCCCTACAATTCCCGTGATTCCATCATGAAAATCCAGCTTGATCTTATTGGCAAAGGACTTAAATCCCTGAATCTCAATTTTCTTTAGGTACATAATCTTCTCCGTACATTATTTGTTTTGAAATGACAGCAAGGCCTGATATGCCGCTTCTTGCTGAGCATTTTTCTTGCTTTGTCCTTGACCTTGGCCCACTTTTTTCTCGCCAATATAGGCCTCAACCACAAATACTTTATCATGGTCTGGTCCTGATTCTGATACCAAATGATAAGACAAAGGCTCCGTAAAATTTCCTTGCACGTATTCTTGCAAGATAGTCTTGCTATCATAAAAGAGATGTTTATGTTCAATATCTGTCAGGATATATTTCAAAATAAAATCTTTTGCATTAGCAAAACCACCATCTAAATAAATCGCACCAATCAAGGCCTCTAGGGCATCGGAAAGAACGGATTTGCGAAATCTTCCTCCTGTAGCATCTTCTCCTTTTCCTAAGGAAATATAATCTCCTAGAGAAATCTCATTTGCCACATCAGCTAGAGTTGGTTCACATACCAGACTAGCTCGAAGCTTTGTCAGCTTTCCCTCTGGATATTTAGGATAAGTCTGAAATAGAAATTCACTAGAAATCAGCTCTAACAC
>CAVJBW010000044.1:0-9484 GCA_963647625.1 Lachnospiraceae bacterium | reverse complement strand
ATTCTAGAGACAGGACTAGGAGGAAGATTAGACTCGACCAATGTAACAAAACAGCCTCTTTGCAGTATTATTACAAGGATAGGACTCGACCATACTGGAATCTTAGGAGATACCATAGAAGAAATTGCCTCAGAAAAAGCGGGAATCCTAAAGGCGAATCGGCCCCTTATTTGTGCAAGCCAAAGAAAAGAGGCAAGAGAAGTTCTTGTAAAGAAAGCCACAGAGCTCTCTTGCAGGCTCTATGAACCAGACAGGAGTAAGCTAAAAGTATCTGGGATCAATGAAGAGGGGCGGCAGGAATTTTCTTATCAAAATCAATCCTATGAGCTGTCCTTGCTTGGAAATTATCAGATTGAAAATGCGCTAACGGTCCTTGAGACGATTTGTTGTTTGAGAAATCTAGGGGTCAACATACCCCAAGAGTGTGTTAAAGTAGGTCTTAAGGAGGCTGTTTGGCCAGGAAGAATGCAGATGCTGTCCAAGCATCCATTTTTGCTTTTGGATGGAGCGCATAATATTGATGGAATCCTGGCAATGAAAGATACCTTGGCTAGTTGGATGCAAGGAGAAAAGTTTGTCTTTTGTATGGGTGTTATGGAAGACAAAGATTACATTTCCATGGTAGAGGCCTTGCTCCCCCTTGCTAAAAGCTTTGTGTGCGTGACCCTGCAAAGCTCTAGAGGTAAAAGTGCCAAAGCACTTGCAAGGGAAATTCAAAAAAGAAAGGGAAAAGCAATCGATTGTGAAAGTATAAAAGAAGCCCTAGCATTACAAAATAAGGATGAAAAGTGGATTGTGATAGGTTCTTTATATTTTGCAGGAGAAGTATTAGCTTACTGGGAAGAAAAGGGTGAATGAAATGATCAAAGAAAGAATAAAACAAGTAAGAGACTTAATGAGTAAAGAAGAAATCTCCTACTATCTCGTTCCTACCTCTGACTATCATCAGTCAGAATATGTGGGGGAATATTTTAAAGCAAGAGCATTTATGAGCGGATTTACAGGCTCTCAAGGAAACTTGCTGATTGGAACAGAGAAAGCTTACTTGTGGACAGATGGAAGATATTTTGTTCAGGCAAAAAATCAGCTAGAAGGAAGCGATATTGACCTGATGAAAATGGGAGAAGAAGGAGTACCTACCCTTCAAGAATTTTTAAAAACTCACCTAAAGGAAGGCATGAGCTTAGGATTTGACGGAAAGGTACTAAGCGCACAAACTTACGAAAATTATAAACAAATAGCTCAAAAAAATGGTGCGCATATTAAGGCCCATGCAGATCTGGTAGGACAAATCTGGACCAATCGTCCCCCTCTTCCTGCCCATAAGCTGTGGATTTTGGAAGAACAATATGCAGGAGTAAAGAGCCAGGAGAAGTTAGACAACTTAAGGAAGGTCATGAAAGAAAAAGAAGCCAACCTTCATATTTTGACTTCTTTATATGATATTGCCTGGCTTTTGAACCTAAGAGGAGATGATATTGAACATGTGCCAGTCTTTTTATCCTTTCTAGTGATTGGATTAAAGGAGGCTACTTTATATATCAACCAAGAGGATATAGACCTTGAAGTAGGGACCTATCTAGCAGACCTTGAGGTTCAGGTAAAGGATTATGAAGAGATTTATAAAGATTTGCAAGAAAGAAAAGACTGCAAGATCTTATTAGATAAAAGCATCATCAATGCCGGGATTTTAGAACATCTACAAGGAAACCATCTCATAGACGAAACCAATCCGACAAGTGAGATGAAAGCCATAAAAAATCCGGTAGAAATTGCCAATACAATTAAGGCTCATAGAAAAGATGGGATTGCCATGACCAAATTTATGTATTATTTAAAAACAAGATTTGGAACAGAGCCTATGACAGAGATTTCGGTCTCTGATTATCTAGAGCAGCTAAGAAAGGACCAAGGATGCTTTGATATTAGTTTTGATACGATTGCAGCCTATGGCCCTCATGGAGCTATGATGCATTATTCTGCTACCGAGGAGAGCGATGTAAGATTAGGAGATGGATTTTTCTTAGTAGATAGTGGCGGACATTATCTAGAAGGAACGACGGATATTACAAGAACCTTTGCCTTAGGACAGATTACTAAGGAGCAGAAAAAGGATTTTACCATTACGGTACGTAGCAATATGAACCTGGCCAATGCCAGATTCTTAAAAGGAACTAGAGGATCCAACCTGGATATTCTAGCAAGAGAACCATTCTGGGAAGAAGGCATGGACTATAAGTGTGGCACCGGCCATGGAGTAGGACACTTGCTTAATGTTCATGAAGGTCCGAATAGTATTCGCTGGCGAGTGAGCGATGCCTCCATGCTAGATGGCATATTGCAGGCGGGCATGATTACCACTGATGAGCCAGGAGTCTACAAGGAAGGAAAATACGGGATTCGAATTGAAAATGAACTTTTGTGCAAGGAAAGTATCAAAAATGAAAATGGCCAATTCATGGAATTTGAAACGATTACCTACTGCCCAATCGATTTAGATGCCATAGACCCAGAGCTTATGAATGAAAAAGAAAAGCACTATCTGAATTCTTATCACAAAATGGTCTATGAAAAGATTTCTCCTTATTTAACAGATGAGGAAAATCTTTGGTTAAAAGAATATACCAGGGAAATATAAGGCAAGGCGTTTGGCGAGAATAAGCACCTTTTCATGTGTATCAAAGTATTGTAAAATAGTACATGTTGAAGAACATAAACGGAGAAGAAGACATGAAAGAAAAAATCGTTTTAGTAGATGGCCATAGTATTTTAAATCGAGCATTTTTTGGATTACCTGACTTAACCAACAGTCAGGGCATCCATACCAATGCTGTCTATGGATTTTTAAATATATTATTTAAAGTATTAGAAGAAGAGCAACCCCAGTATCTGACGGTTGCTTTTGATGTACATGCACCGACTTTTCGCCACAAAATGTATGATGCCTATAAGGGAACCAGAAAGCCTATGGCCCAAGAACTTCGCCAGCAGGTACCTTTGATAAAAGAAGTACTAGAAGCTATGGGAGTTACCATCGTAGAAAAAGAAGGCTACGAGGCCGACGATCTTCTAGGAACCATCGCCAATATAGCTCAAAGCCAAGGCCTAGAGGTATCGGTGATTTCCGGGGACCGAGATCTGCTCCAGCTGGCAAGTGACCAGATCCAAATCAGAATTCCCAAGACCAAGATGACAGGGACTGAGATTGAGAATTATTATGCAGCAGATGTAAGGAACAAATACCAGGTATCACCCAAGGAATTTATTGATGTAAAAGCCCTGCAGGGAGATACAGCAGATAATATTCCTGGAGTTCCAGGCATTGGAGAAAAGACCGCAACAAATCTCATTGTGACCTATAAAAGTATTGAAAATGCCTATGCCCATGTGGATGAAATCAAGCCACCAAGAGCAAGTAAGAATCTAAAAGAATTCTGGGATCAGGCTGTGATGAGTAAGGAGCTTGCTACCATCTGCACCCATGCTGAGATTGATTATGATTTGCAAGAGGCTAGGCTGTCTGATTTATATACTCCTGAGGCATATCGTCTGTTTCAGCAGCTTGAATTCAAGAACTTACTCAACCGATTCGATGATTCCGCAAAGGAAAGTCAGCATCATGAATGTATCAAAATTCAAGAACAAGATCAGGTAAAGGCAGTATTTAAAAAGGCGCTAGAAGCAGGGAAAAATGGACAGATTGCCTTTTTGCTAGTCCTAGAGCAAGAATCCTTATTAGGAATTGGTTTGGCTTTTGCTGCAGATGAACTTTACTTTATTCAGGCAGAAGAACAAGGACAGCTATCCTTCTTTGAAGAAAGCAACCAGGTAGATTCGAAGGAGCTTATAGACCAGCTGAAAGAGCTGATTGGTGCAGCTAGCAGAGTCTCTAGCGTGGGACTAAAACAAGCCGTGAAAATCTTGGATTTATCCTATGATCAAAAATATTTCGATCCTGAAATCGCAGATTATTTGTGCAATCCTCTAAAAAAAGCTTATCCATTTGAAGATTTGGCCCTATCAGCAGGACTTGGAATGTATCCAACGAGAAGTGAGCTCCTTGGAAAGCTGACCAATCAAGAGGCCTTAAGTCAAAAACCAGGTGAATTTTTAACCTATCTAGGCAACTGCCTATATACCTCTTATGCCTGCCTTGAACCCTTTGAAGCAAAGCTAAAAGAAGAAGGGATGGATCAGATCTTTTATGAAATGGAAATGCCACTGGTATTTACCTTGGCCTCCATGGAAGCAGAGGGCATTAAGGTAGAAGCAAAGCAGCTGCAAGAATATGCCGCTATGCTTTCAGACAAAATCCAGATTTTAGAGCAAAAGATATATCAGGCAGCCGGAGAAACATTCAATATTAATTCTCCAAAGCAGCTTGGGCTGATTTTATTTGAAAAATTAAATCTTCCAAATGGCAAGAAAACAAAGACAGGATATTCTACAGCGGCAGAAGTATTAGAGAAACTAGCAGCAGATTATTCCATTGTATCTGACATCTTAGAATATCGACAGCTGAGCAAATTAAAGTCCACTTATGCAGAAGGACTAAGTCATTGTATTGCATCAGATGGAAGAATACATACCACCTTTCAACAGACGGTAACGGCAACCGGTAGACTCTCTTCTACAGAGCCTAACCTTCAAAATATTCCTATTCGTCTTGAACTAGGACGCATGATTCGAAAAGTCTTTGTTCCAAAGGATGGCTATGTCTTCTTAGATGCAGATTATTCTCAAATCGAGCTTCGTGTGCTCGCCCATATGTCAGGAGATGAGAATCTCATCGAAGCGTATCAAAGCGCCCAGGATATTCATGCAATCACTGCATCCAAGGTCTTTCAGGTGCCATTAGACCAGGTCACACCAGAGCTTCGTCGCAATGCCAAGGCGGTCAACTTTGGAATTGTTTATGGAATCAGTTCTTTTGGCTTGAGTCAAGATCTTTCCATTTCTAGAAAGGAAGCAGAAAATTATATCCAGCAATATTTTGATACCTACCCTAAGATTAAAGAATTTCTAGATGATTTGGTAATTCAGGCAAAAGAAAAGGGCTATTCCTTGACTATGTATGGTAGAAAAAGACCTATACCTGAGATTGCATCTACCAATTTTATGCAGCGTCAGTTTGGGGAGAGAATTGCCATGAACTCTCCGATTCAAGGAACGGCAGCAGATATTATCAAGCTTGCCATGATTCGTGTGGATCAAAGGCTGAAAAAAGAAAACTTGCACTCAAGATTGTTGCTTCAAGTGCATGATGAACTTCTAGTAGAAACCAAGATGGAGGAACTAAGTCAGGTTCAGGAGATTCTTTCCCAGGAAATGCAGCATGCTGCTCAGCTGGCGGTAAGACTAGAAATTGATATGCATAGTGGCAAGGATTGGTATCAGGCAAAGTAGGAGCTAAAAGATAGATGAAAGTAATTGGAATTACAGGAGGAGTAGGTGCTGGCAAATCAGCCGTACTTCACTATATAGAGGAAAATTTTGCAGCAAGAATCTTGCTTACGGATCAGATCGCCCATGATCTCATGGAACCAAATCAGCCATGTTATGAAAAGATCAAAGAGACCTTTCAAGATGATAATCTCTTCTTTGAAGACGGCTCTATTGACCGGAAATGGATGGCTCAGGTTATCTTTGCGGATAAAGAAAAAAGGCTAAAGATTAATGAGATCGTGCATCCAGCGGTTCATGACTTTATCCTGCAGCAGATTAGGCTAGAACAAGAGCGGGGATTAATTCAATATCTGATTGTAGAGTCCGCACTATTAAAGGAAACCCGCTTTAGAGAATTTGCAGATGAAGTATGGTATATCTATGCAAGTGAGGAAACTAGAAGAAGGCGTCTTAAGGAGGAGCGAGGTTATTCCGATGAAAAAGTCTCTCAGATTTTTGAAAGTCAGTCTTCGGAGGCGGAATTTAAAGAAATCTGTGACAAGATCATTGATAATGATGCTCACTTGGATGAAATGAAACTTCAGGTTATGAGATTTCTTTCAGGGGAAGAAAAGAGGGAAGGTAAGATGGCAGAAGAAAAAGACAATAAATTTGTTTTTGGTCTAGATATCGGAACTAGAAATGTAGTAGGAACGGTAGGCTATAAGGAAGAAGATTGTTTCTATGTGGCAGCACAATATATTCTTCAGCATGAGACGAGAGCCATGCTAGACGGTCAGATCCATGACATTGGCCGAGTGGGAAGAACGGTTCAGGTCGTAAAAGAGACCTTAGAGCAGCAGATTGGCCAAAGGCTTGAAGAAGTATGTATTGCTGCAGCTGGACGTGTACTTCGCACAGTGACGGCCCATGTAGAATATGAATTTCCAGAAGAAAAGACAGTTACCAAAGAGGATATTCATGCCTTAGAACTCATGGGAGTAGAAGAGGCACAAAAGATCCTAAAGGACAACAATGATACCAAGTATCACTTTTACTGCGTAGGCTATTCTGTAGTCAAATATTATCTCCATGGAGATATGATGACCAATCTAGAAAGTCACAAGGCAGAAGTGATTTCTGCAGATATTATCGTAACCTTTTTGCCAGAAGATGTGGTGGATGGCCTCTACACTTCGGTAGGAATTGCAGACCTAAAGGTGGCCAACATGACCCTAGAGCCAATTGCCGCCATCAATGTTGCCATTCCTCAAAATTTTAGAATGTTAAATATCGCCCTGGTTGATGTGGGAGCAGGAACATCAGATATTTCTGTGACCAAAGACGGAAGTATCATTGCCTATGGCATGATTCCTCATGCTGGAGATGAAATCACAGAAGTCATCGTGCAAAATTATTTAGTTGATTTTAAGATGGCAGAACATATCAAGCTATCTAGTAATATCGCTAAAGAAATTGAATATACCGATATTTTAAATATTTCCCATACCATACAGGCGGAGGAAGTGTGGGAGCTAGTAGCACCAACAGTGGAAAGCATTACCACTGAGATTGCCGCCAAGATCAAAGAGCTAAATGGAGGCAAATCCGTAGCAGCAGCCTTTATTGTTGGAGGCGGAGGCAAGATTCATGGCTTTACTGAAAAGTTGGCTCAATTGCTTGAAATTGCCCCGGAACGTGTGGCTCTGCGAGGAGAAGAAGTTCTAGGAGAAGTAGAATTTGCACAGGAAGATATCGTAAAGGATCCTTTGTTAGTAACCCCAATTGGAATCTGTCTAAATTATTATGACCAAAAGAATAACTTTATCTTTGTTCGTTTTAATGGAGAAAGGATCAAACTGTATGATAATGACAAGCTAACCATTGTAGATGCTGCGATGCAGGCTGGATTTCCAAATGAATATTTATTCCCACGTCGTGGAAAGGAAATCACTTTTTATGTCAATGGAAAAAGTCGTATTGTTCGGGGAACTCCAGGAGAATCTGCTATTGTTAAGGTCAATGATAAAATTGTTAGCATCAATACCCCATTAGAAGCCAATTCAGATATTGTCATTGAACCATCTACCACCGGAGCTGCAGCCAATTATACCCTAGAACAGCTTCCGGAATATGAAAATGCCAAGATTACCTTTGAAGTTAATGGCAAGATGATTACCTGTCCAAGATTTGCAGAGGTCAATGGAGTCTTAGAGCCGCCGACCTACCAGATTCAGCAAGATGACAAGGTGGTAATGCGAAGCTATTATACCGTGGGACAAATTGCAGAATTTATGGATGTAGAGCTTGATGATGATATGGATATCCTAGTTAATAATAGGGTAGAAGATGTCAATGCTCTAGTCTATGAAAACTTTGCAGTAGAGTGGAAGACACTTGACTTTAGAACGCCAGCTCAAGATGTCATGGAAAGAGAAAGCCAAGAGGATGGCGACAATGACTTAGAGCAAGAAGGCTATGACAATGAATTTCGCCCAAATCTTGAAGAGAAAGCTCCAAAAGAAGAAGAGCCGGTGAACTTTCATATGCAAGTGCAGGTCAATGGAGAAAATGTCATCTTGCAAGGCAAAGACCAATATGTATTTGTAGATGTCTTTGATGCCATTGAGTTTGATTTGCAAGATTCAAAAGGAAGAGCAATTGTCACAAAAGTCAATGGTAAGGATGCCTTCTATAGCCAAAGATTAAATATAGGAGACCAAATTGAAATCTATTGGAAAGAATAAAAGAAAGTTGGAAATAAAAGATGGAACTGTGTAGTATAGCAAGTGGAAGTAGTGGAAATTGCATCTACATGGGAACCGATCATACGCATTTGCTGGTGGATGCTGGTATCAGTGGGAAGAAAGTAGAAAAAGGCCTCAATCATATGGGCTTGAAGCCAGAGGAAATACAAGGACTTTTAATCACCCACGAACACCTAGATCATATTGCTGGCGTGGGAGTCTTAGCTAGACGCTATCATTATCCTATTTATGCAACGAGTGGAACTATTTTGGCCATGCAAGATTCTGGCAAGCTTGGAAAAGTGGATCAGGACTTGTTTCATCCTATTAAGGCTCAATCCTCTTTTACCATAGGAGATTTGACCATTGAGCCTCATAACATTTCCCATGATGCCAAGGAGCCGGTATGCTATAGCTTCCGTCAAGGAGACAAGTCAGCTGCAATCGTTACGGATTTGGGAATCTACAACGACCAGCTTGTAGACAGTTTGCAGGGAATGGACTGTCTCTTTCTTGAAGCGAACCATGATATTCGCATGCTCCAGGTAGGCCCCTATCCATATTATTTGAAGCAACGTATTTTGGGAGAACGTGGCCATTTGTCCAATGAAGCAAGTGGCCAGTTTTTAGACAAGCTGCTTCATGATCAAACCAAAGCCATTATGCTAGGGCACTTAAGCAAAGATAATAATTATCCAGACCTGGCCTATGAAACAGTTCGACTAGAAGTGACAGAATCAAACAGTCAATATACAGGAGATGATTTTCCTATCTATATTGCACCTAGAGATGAGCTTTCAAAAAGGCTTTTTGTGTAAATTATCTATTTTCTAAGAGAATCTAGAAAAGTTTCGGTGAATAATAATCTTGCAATGAAAGATGCTTTTGTGGCATGATAAAGAGGCATTGAAACTTAGAGATAAAAAAGCAATATGAGGAGATTTAAGATGGAGACAATGAGCGGAAAGACAATCATTACAGTTGTTGGAAAAGACACAGTAGGAATTATTGCAAAGGTGTGTACCTATCTTGCAAATAATCGCATCAATATTTTAGATATTTCCCAGACAATTGTTCAGGAATATTTCAATATGATGATGATTGTAGATATGTCTGGCACGGAAAAAGATTTTGCAACCTGTGCGCAGGAACTTGAGCAAATCGGAGATGAAATCGGTGTCAAGGTAAAGTGTCAAAGAGAAGAAATTTTTAATAAAATGCATAGAATCTAATTTGGAGAAGCAAGATGGTTAATTTATATGAAGTAACACAAACAAATGAGATGATTGAGCAAGAGAATCTAGATGTCCGCACTATTACACTAGGTATTAGTCTTATGGACTGTATAGATT
>CAVJBW010000043.1:0-9649 GCA_963647625.1 Lachnospiraceae bacterium | reverse complement strand
GACAGTTTGATATAATACCATACGACAAAGGGGTCGTCATTTGACGGGCTCTTTGTCGCTTTTTTTATTTAAAAGTAATCATTTGGACAAGGGTGTCAATTAGTGAAAGCTAGTTGACTTCTTTTTTATTTATTTGTGTGTATAACAGGAAGGGGAACAGATGGTTAAATACGTATTTATTACTGGTGGCGTTGTATCTGGTTTGGGAAAAGGAATTACCGCGGCATCTTTAGGTAGGCTCTTGAAGGCAAGAGGTTACCATGTTACGATGCAAAAATTTGATCCATATATCAATATGGATCCAGGAACCATGAATCCGATTCAACATGGGGAAGTATTTGTAACAGATGACGGAACGGAGACGGACCTTGACCTAGGTCATTATGAGAGATTTATTAATGAGAATCTAGATAAGAATTCCAATGTTACCACAGGAAAGGTCTATTGGACTGTATTAAATAAAGAAAGACATGGTGATTATGGTGGAGGTACCGTACAGGTGATTCCACATATTACCAATGAAATTAAGGCAAGAATTCATAAGGAAGAGCCAGGTGAGGGAGATACGATCTCTTTGATCGAGATTGGTGGAACCGTAGGAGATATTGAAAGTCAGCCTTTCTTAGAAGCGATTCGTCAGTTCCAGGCTGAAGTAGGCAGGGAAAATGCTATTTTGGTCCACGTAACCCTTATCCCATATCTAAAGGCTTCTGGGGAAATGAAGACCAAACCTACCCAAATGAGTGTTAAGAACTTGCAGAGTATGGGTATCTGGCCAGATATTTTGGTATGTAGATCGGACTATCCAGTGGATGAACATATGAGAGAGAAGATTGCTCTCTTTTGCAATGTGAAAAAAGAACATGTCCTGGAAAATCTAGATGCCAAATCCTTATATGAAGTACCTTTATTGATGGAAAAAGAACATCTAGCCCAGGCTGTATGTGAATGTCTGCAGATCGATTGTCCAAAGCCAGATCTTGAAGAGTGGACCCAGATGGTTCATATATTCCAAAATCCAAAGCACAGCGTTGTCATTGGCTTGGTAGGTAAGTATGTAGAATTGCATGATGCTTACCTAAGCGTGGCGGAAGCCCTAGCTCATGGAGGGATTGCCAATGAATCTTCGGTAGAAATTCGATGGATCAATTCAGAGGAATTGACTCCGGACAATCTAGAGGAGTATCTCCATGATGTAGATGGCATCCTAGTGCCAGGTGGATTTGGTATAAGAGGAATCGAAGGCAAGATTCTTGCCGCCCAGTATGCGAGAGAAAACAAAGTGCCTTATCTTGGAATCTGTCTAGGCATGCAGCTTGCTATTATAGAATTTGCAAGAAATGTCTGCGGCATTAAGGACGCTTCAAGTATTGAATTTGAGGATGGAACAAAGAATCCAGTGATCAACCTGCTCCCAGGGCAAGAAGACATTGAAGATATAGGGGGAACCCTAAGGCTTGGTTCTTATCCATGTAAGCTAAAAGAAGGAACCTTGATTCGCAGTCTCTATGGACAGGAAGATATTAATGAAAGACATCGCCATAGATATGAAGTAAATAATGATTATAGGGCAATTCTTGAAGAAAATCAGATGGTACTAGCTGGTTTATCCCCTGATGATCGAATTGTAGAAATGATTGAGCTAAAAGAACATCCATTTTATGTGGGAATTCAGGCTCATCCAGAGTTTAAGTCAAGACCCGACAAGCCGCATCCATTATTTGCAGGCCTTATAAAAGCAGCTCTTGACCGGAAGGAGAAACAAGTATGAATCAGCAATTAAACAATACATTATATGATGCAAGCTTTGAACATGATAACTGTGGAATTGGTGCAGTAACCAATATCTATGGCAAGAAAAGTCATGGAGTTGTAGCAGATGCCTTAAGCATTGTAGAGAATCTAGAACATCGTGCTGGAAAAGATGCAGAAGGAGAGACTGGAGACGGTGTCGGTATCTTGACCCAGATTCCTCACAAGTTCTTCCAAAAGATCTGTAAGGAAGAGGGCATTGCCATTGGTGGAGAAAGAGAATATGGAGTAGGTATGTTCTTCTTTCCTCAAAATGAAATGAAACGCAGCCAGGCGATGAAGATGTTTGAAGTGATTGTAAAAAAAGAGAATTTGAACTTCTTAGGCTGGAGAAAAGTCACTACATATGAAAATGTTTTGGGAGCAAAAGCCCTAGAAAGCTGCCCATTTATTTATCAGGCTTTCATTGAAAGACCAAAGGGAATGGAGAAAGATCTAGACTTTGACCGAAAATTATATGTCGTTCGCCGAGTATTTGAGCAAAGTAATGAGACGACTTATGTGCCATCTTTATCTTCTAGAACGATTGTATATAAGGGTATGTTTTTGGTTAGTCAGCTACGCACTTTCTTTGCAGACCTTCAAGATGAGGACTATGAATCTGCCATTGCCCTAGTGCATTCTCGATTCTCAACCAATACTCAGCCAAGCTGGCTTCGCGCTCATCCGAACCGATTCATCGTCCACAATGGAGAAATCAATACCATCAAGGGTAATGTGGACAAGATGTATGCAAGAGAAGAAACCTTAGAGCTAGGTGTCTTTTCGGATGAAGATATGACCAAGGTATTGCCGATTGTATCAGCAGAAGGCTCTGATTCGGCTATGCTAGATAATGCTCTTGAATTTATGATTATGGGAGGAATGGATCCGGCCCTTGCAGCCATGATCTTGATTCCAGAACCATGGGAAAACAATGATACCATTTCTCAAGAGGAAAGAGACTTTTATCAGTATTATGCAACCATGATGGAGCCATGGGACGGACCAGCTTCTATCATGTTCTCAGATGGTGATGTTATGGGAGCTATCCTAGATCGAAATGGACTAAGACCATCTAGATACTATCTCATGGATGATGGAAGATTGATTCTTGCATCAGAAGTTGGAGTATTACCATTAGATGAAAAACATATTTTGAAAAAAGAGCGTTTGCATCCTGGTAAAATGCTCTTGGTAGATACCAAGGAAGGCAAAATCATTGATGATAGCCAGCTAAAGGATATTTATGCAAGAAAAGAGCCTTATGGAGAATGGTTAGATTCCAATCTCTATACCTTAAAGGACTTAAAGATTCCAAATGAAAAAGTGCAGTCTTATAGCCGAGAGGAAGTCTTAAGACTAGAAAAGGCTTTTGGTTATACCTATGAAGATTATAGAGAACAGATCTGCAAGATGGCGCTAAATGGTAGTGAAGGCATAGGTGCCATGGGAGTAGATACTCCTCTTGCAGTTCTTTCCAAGGAAAACCAGCCGCTATTTTACTATTTCAAGCAGCTCTTTGCCCAGGTAACCAACCCACCAATTGATGCTGTTAGAGAAAAGATTGTAACGGCAACCACTATTTATGTAGGAAAAAATGGTAATCTCCTAAGCGAAAAGCCAGAAAATTGTCACGTACTTAAGATTGGCAATCCGATTTTATCTGATCTTGATATGCTCAAGATTACTCATTCCAATAAGCCAGGACTAAAAGTAGAGAAAGTGTCTATGCTTTACTATAAGAGCACACCACTTGACCGTGCAATTGATCATCTCTTCTTAGAGGTGGACCGTGCTTACAAAAATGGAGCCAATATTCTGGTGCTGTCTGACAGAGGCGTAGATGAAAATCATGTAGCCATCCCATCCCTTTTATGTGTGGCTGCTGTTCATAATCATTTGGTAAAAACCAAGAAATGCATGGCTATGTCACTGATCTTAGAGACGGCAGAGCCTAGAAGCGTTCATCATTTTGCAACCTTGCTTGGATTTGGAGCTTGTGCGGTCAATCCATACTTGGCCCATGCATCCATTCGCCAGTTAATTGATGAAAATCTCTTAGATAAAGACTACTATGCCGCTGTAACGGATTATGATAAGGCTATTTTGAGTGGAATTGTAAAGATTGCATCCAAGATGGGAATTTCCACGATTCAGTCTTATCAGGGTAGCCGAATCTTTGAAGCAGTTGGTATTGACCAAAGTATGATTGACAAATATTTCCCAGGAACCATCTCAAGAATCGGTGGAATCAAGCTAGAGGATTTGGCTGCTAGTGTAGATGAGCAGCATTCAAAAGCCTTTGATCCACTAGGCCTAGATTCTGATATGACCATTGATTCGGTAGGTCGTCATAAGATGCGTTCCAATGGAGAGCTCCATCGCTACAATCCACAGACAATCCATATGCTTCAGACCGCAACGAGGGAAGGAAGCTATGAGAAGTTCAAGGAATATACCAAGATGGTAGATGATGAGCAAAATGGCTACATTCGAAGCTTGATGGAATTTGACTATCCTGAAAAGGGAATTGATCTTAAAGAAGTAGAACCAGCAAAAGAGATTGTAAAGAGATTTAAGACGGGAGCTATGTCCTATGGCTCTATCTCAGAAGAAGCTCATGAGACCTTGGCCATTGCCATGAATCACCTTCATGGAAAGAGCAATTCTGGAGAAGGTGGAGAAAGCGATGAAAGACTAGAGAGCGCAGGAACCAAAAATGACCGCAGCTCTGCCATCAAACAGGTGGCAAGTGGACGCTTTGGCGTTACAAGCAGATATTTGATTAGTGCCAAAGAAATTCAAATCAAACTGGCACAAGGGGCAAAGCCTGGAGAAGGTGGACACCTGCCAGGTAAAAAGGTATACCCTTGGGTAGCCAAGACGAGACATTCGACGCCAGGAGTAAGCCTGATTTCGCCACCACCTCATCATGATATTTATTCCATTGAGGACTTGGCTCAGCTGATTTATGATTTGAAAAATGCCAATAAGGATGCTCGAATCTCAGTAAAATTGGTTTCTGAAACGGGAGTAGGAACCATTGCAGCAGGTGTTGCCAAGGCGGGAGCCGGCGTCATCCTGATTTCTGGTTACGATGGAGGAACCGGTGCAGCACCTCTTAGCTCCATTCACAATGCTGGGCTTCCATGGGAGCTTGGACTTGCAGAGACCCATCAGACTTTGTTACAAAATGGTCTTCGCAGAAAGGTTACCATTGAAACCGATGGTAAGCTGATGAGTGGACGAGACGTTGCAATTGCTGCTATTCTTGGAGCAGAAGAATTTGGATTTGCAACAGCACCTCTCGTAACCCTTGGATGCGTGATGATGCGTCTATGTAATCAAGATACTTGCCCATTTGGTGTGGCAACACAGAATCCTGAACTTCGCAAGAAATTTGCAGGAAAGCCAGAATATGTAGAAAACTTCATGCTCTTTGTAGCAGAGGAACTGCGAGAATATATGGCTAGACTGGGTATTAGGACCGTGGATGAATTGGTAGGACGTACCGATTTGTTAAAGAAAAAAGAATATACATCAGGAATTGAAGCTCAGATTGATTTAAGTAAGATTCTAGACAATCATGATTATGAGCCATGCAATCAGAATGAAAAGTCCCCTTATGACTTTGAGCTTTCTAGCAAGAAAGACCAGATGTTGATGGATCAAGACAAATCTTTCCTATCTGCCATTCAAAATGGCAAGAGCAAGAGTGTCCAAGTGGAAGTGACCAATATTGACCGCTCATTTGGAACCTTGATTGGAGCTGAAATCACAAGAAAGCACCCTCATGGACTAGAAGAAGATACCATTACAATCCAGTGTAAGGGAGCAGGGGGACAGAGCTTTGGAGCCTTTATTCCAGCAGGTCTTACCTTGGATCTAAGTGGAGATTCCAATGACTATTTTGGAAAAGGCTTATCTGGTGGAAAGCTGATCTTAAAGGCACCAAAAGAAGCAGCCTATGATGCTGAAAAAAATATCATCGTAGGAAATGTTGCCTTGTATGGAGCAACGAGTGGAGAAGCTTATATTGCTGGTATGGCAGGAGAGCGTTTCTGCGTACGAAATTCTGGTGTAAGAACAGTTGTGGAAGGCGTAGGTGAACATGGTTGTGAATACATGACCGGAGGACTTGCCGTAATTCTTGGACCAACCGGCAAGAACTTTGCAGCTGGTATGAGCGGCGGAGTAGCCTATGTGCTAGATGAGAATAACCATTTGTATCGCAACCTGAACAAGGAAATGGTACTGATGGAAAAATTCGAAAATAAAAATGATAAAGAAGAATTGAAACAGATGCTAGAAAATCATTTGAAATATACCGGTTCTGCAAAAGCAAAGGAAATTCTAGATGATTTTGATGACTACCTTCCTAAATTCAAGAAAATCATTCCTGCAGACTACAAGAAGATGATGCAGATGACTGCTGACTTTATGGAACAGGGAATGACAACAGAAAAAGCACAGATCGAGGCATTTTATGCAAGCCTTGAAAAGCAGGCATAGGAAGGAGTAAGACATGAGTAATATTGTAAAAGTCGAAGATAGAATAAAGAATTTTGATGAATTTCATGTAATTGCACCTTATGAAGAGCAAAGCTGTGAGGCATCAAGATGTATGGACTGTGGAGTACCTTTTTGCCAGGCTGGAACCATGATTGCTGGCATGGCATCAGGATGCCCCTTACACAACTTAGTGCCAGAGACCAATGAACTAGTCGGCATGGGCAATTATGAGCAGGCTTATATTCGCCTAAGCAAGACCCACTGTTTCCCAGAATTTACCTCTAGGGTATGTCCTGCTTTGTGTGAGCATGCTTGTACTCAGGGAAATTGTGCAGATCTTCCAGTTCCTACCAAGGAAAATGAAGCCACAATCATTGAATATGCTTTTGCCCATGATTTGGTAAAGGAGCCTGCACCTAAGGTAAGAACAGGAAAGAAAGTCGCTGTGATTGGAAGTGGACCAAGTGGCCTTGCGGCTGCGCAGCTCCTTAATCGCAGAGGACATCAGGTGAGTGTATATGAAAGAAATGACAGACCTGGTGGCTTGCTCCGCTATGGAATCCCAAATATGAAGCTTGATAAGCGAAGTATTGACAGACGTATTGGACTTATGGAGGAAGCTGGTGTAGAATTTATCTGTAATGTAAATGTAGGAAAGGATATTACGGCAAAGGAAATCATGGCAAAGTATGACAGAGTTGTGCTTTGCACGGGAGCTTCCAATCCAAGAGATATCAAGGCACCCGGCCGTGATGCCCAGGGCATTTATTTTGCAGTAGATTTTCTCTCAGAGGTCAGCAAAAAGTTGATGGATGAGGGCTATGATTCAGACAAAGTCATAAAGGCCAAGGACTTTTCTTTTGGTTCCCTAAAAGGAAAACATGTTATTGTCATTGGTGGTGGTGATACCGGAAATGACTGCGTAGGAACCACCGTACGTCTTGGAGCAGCCAGCGTAACCCAGCTAGAGATGATGCCACAGGCACCAGAACAAAGAGCAGAGAACAATCCATGGCCAGAGTGGCCAAAGGTCAATAAGACAGATTATGGCCAGGAAGAAGCAGCCTTGGTTTATGGCAAGGATCCTCGTATCTTCCAGACTACGGTAACGGAATATGTCAAGGACAAAAAAGGAAATCTTACTGCAGTAAAAACAACTCAGCTTGAAGGCAAGCGAGATCAAAAGACTGGCCGCATGAATATGGTGCCAGTTGCAGGAACAGAACAAGAATTGAAGGCAGATGTGGTATTGATTGCAGCAGGATTCCTTGGTAGCGAAGACTATGTCACCAAAGCGTTTGGCGTGAAAACAGACCAAAGAAGTAATATTCTTACCAGTCAGGATACTTTTGCAAGCAGCGCAGAATATGTATTTGCAGCAGGTGACGCTCGCCGTGGACAGTCCTTAGTCGTATGGGCCATTGCAGAAGGTCGAAAGGTTGCTAGAGACGTAGATGAATCCCTGATGGGATATAGTAACCTGTAAGGAGTCTAAGAGTAGGCAATGCAGCGAATCCTGCCACAAGAAAGTCTGCCCTTGGAGGTAAGCCAATGAAAATGAAATTTGAAAAAATGCATGGATGCGGTAATGATTATATCTATGTGAATGGATTCGACTATAGCTTTTCCCCAGAAAAGAAAAGTCAGATGGCTATCAGACTGTCGGATCGACATTTTGGAATCGGTGCAGATGGACTGATCTTTATTAATCCATCTACCATTGCGGATTTTGAAATGGAGATGTACAATGCCGATGGAAGCCGAGGAGAGATGTGCGGCAATGGTATGAGATGTGTATCTCGTTATGTCTATGACCATGGCATGACAAAAGGGGCCACCCAGTTTTCTGTTGAAAGCATGGGCAAGATCAAATATATCGACCTATATATGAAAGATGGCCAGGTAGATGCCATTAAGGTGGATATGGGAGAGCCTATTTTAGAGCCTAAAAATATTCCAGTGCTTAGCGAAAAAAGTCGCTTTCTAGATGAAACAGTTGTGATTGATGGTCAGGAACTTTCCATGACCGCCGTATCTATGGGCAATCCACATACGGTGATCTTTACAGATCCAGACAAGGTATTAGAGCTAGGTCCTAAGGTGGAGGTGCATGAGCTATTTCCCAATCGCGTCAATGCAGAATTTGTCAAAGTACTAGATCAAGACAATGTCCAGATGCGGGTCTATGAGCGAGGAACCGGAGAAACCTTGTGTTGCGGAACCGGTTGTTGTGCCACAGCAGTCGCCTGTATCTTAAATGGCTATACCAACCGTGAAGTGACGGTTCATGTCATTGGAGGCGAAGTAAAGGTGTACTGGGATGAAAAAGACAATCATGTCTATATGACAGGCCCAGCAAGCTCTGTATTTACAGGAGAAATTGAAGTAGAAGCATAAGGATCAGCAGGAGGTGGCCTTTATAGGCTTACCTCCTTGTTTTGATAAAAGGAAAGGCAGTAAGAGTAATGAATATTGTATTTTTAGATAGCAATTCCCTAGGAGAAGATCTAGACTATTCTATCTTTGAGAGATTAGGGCATGTGACAAATTATGGTTATTCTACCCCAGAGGAAGTTCCGCAGCGTATTATGGATGCAGATATTATTGTGCTAAATAAGGTGCCAGTGAATGAAGAGACCATAGGAGAGGCAAGGAATCTAAAGCTGGTCTGCGTAACCGCTACAGGAACCAACAATCTAGATAAAGAATATCTAGCACAAAGGCAGATTGCCTGGCGCAATGTAGCAGGATATTCTACAGAAGCAGTAACCCAGCATACCTTTGCCCTCTTATTCTATCTTCTAGAAAAAATGCATTATTATGATGACTATGTAAAGTCAGAAAAGTACGTCAATGATCGCATGTTTACCCACTTTAGCCATTATTTTCACGAGCTTTATGGGAAAAAGTGGGGCATAATTGGGCTTGGAACCATAGGAAAGAGGGTGGCACAGGTGGCAGAGTGCTTTGGCGCCCAGGTAAGCTATTATTCTACCAGTGGCAAGAATCATAATGCACATTTTAGGGAAGTGGACTTTGAGACCTTACTGAAGGAGTCTGATATCATCAGTATTCATGCTCCTTTAGATGAGAATACGCAAGGACTGATCAATGCCAAGGCCTTAGAGCAGATGAAAGAGTCGGCGATTTTGATCAATGTAGGAAGAGGTCCGATTGTGGTAGAAGAGGACCTGGCAAATGCGCTAATGGAAGGTGTAATTGCAGCAGCAGGACTTGATGTTCTCTCACTAGAGCCTATGACTAGGGACAATCCTTTAAGGCAAATCAAAGACAGCAACAAGATAGTAATCACGCCTCATATTGCCTGGGCTCCCGTAGAGAC
>CAVJBW010000042.1:0-9805 GCA_963647625.1 Lachnospiraceae bacterium | reverse complement strand
TTAATCACTCTTTTCATAAAATCGATGCGACAGGATTCGAACCTGCGGCCTCTGCGTCCCGAACGCAGCGCTCTACCAAGCTGAGCCACGCATCGTAAATTCCTAATGTATTTTACTTGTTTTTTAATTTCATGTCAATAAGACCAAAATCTAAAAACCCTTAGATTGCCTTGGCAATCTAAGGGTTCTCCCAATCACTAGTATAAGGCTTCCTTTAGAGGAAATGAATTAGTCCTCTAACTCATCAATATAGTCTGCAACAGCTTCTCCAGCCATACGACCTGAGTTTACTGCCCATCCCATAGAGTTTCCTGGAAGAGTAAAGTTATAACTATCTCCATAAAGTGTATTGGCATCATTACCAGCACTATAAAGTCCTGGAATAACTTCTTCATTTTCATCAAATACTTCACAATATTTGTTGACACGAACTCCACCGATTGTTCCATATGCAGCTACATAGAACTTACCAACTCTATATTTTCCTTTTCCTGTAATTGGATGAAGGAATTTAGGATTCTTGTTGAACTGTGAATCATAACCGCAATCACACATATCATTGTAGTCATCAATGGTTTCTTCCAACTTCTCAGCATCAATTCCAAGCTTTTCAGCTAATTCTTCAATTGTTTCTGCTTCGAAATAGCCATCATAGCCTTCCTCAACAGCACGATCAAATTCTGGATCTACTGCCATAAATGCATCTTCTGGATGCACGATATCAAAGATATCAGGGCCATTCTTCTTATAATATTTCAGCACGCCATCATCCATAATACAGTAAGCATAGTTGCCTGGCTGCATGTCAATTGCATTTCCTGTAAATGTTGTATTTCCCATGCGGTCTTCGTTCATAAAACGATCGCCTCTTTGGTTAATCAAAAGGTTTGGCTGACGGAGAACGGCATCTAATAAGAAGTAGTTCATATTATCTTTTAATTGATAGATTTTTTCTACATTAGCACCATATTTCATTGCGCCTACGTTCCACATCATATTGAGTCCATCACCGGTTGTTCCTGGAACATTGAATGGGAAAAAGTCTTCCCAAAGATTGTAACCAAAGTGCTCTTTCAACATTTCTGCATTGGTTCCAAATCCACCTGTAGCCACAATGACAGCCTTTGCTCTTGCTTCGATTTCTTCTCCATCCTTATCTACAGCCTTAACACCTACACACTTACCATCTTCCATGATCAGTTCTTTTACAGGTGTCTCAAGATAGATTTCACTTCCAAGTTCTTTTGCCTTATCTGTTAAAGTACGAACCATAGGGCCTGCTGCACGTGGTCCGATAACTCCATTTTCTGGCTTTACAATATGCCAAGTAGCTGCAGATTCTGCAAAATAACGATAAGCTCCTGCGAATTCAACTCCCATGTCCTGTAACCATTCAATCGTATCCGCTGACTTTTCAAAATAGGTCTGAACCACATCAGCATCTACCTGGTAATGAGTATACTTCATATGAATATCATATGCTTCATCCTTTGTGATTGAATCAAACTGTCTTTTTTGAATCTTAGTTCCAATTCCTAAAGGACCCATTCCCATGTTGGCTGCTCCACCTGTGGTATTTGCCTTATCAAATACGATAGAATCAAGGCCTGCTTCCCCAACTGTTACTGCTGCTGCAAGACCTGCTGGGCCTGCTGCTACTACGATTACATCAGTTTCCATAGTTTTCATGTTTTCTTCCTCCTAAATCAATGATTTATAAATTTGGTTTATTTATTAGTGGCGTTTTTTGAATTTTCCAACCTTGGTAAGTCTTGTTGGAAGTTTCGGTACTCTGCCTGTTGTCTGGATGATTGCATCTTCTTCGCAAGCTTCTAGACATTTTCCACACTTGGTACATTCAAACTCATCAATCATGTGGATAAATCCTGCTTTACCTTCAATTGCATCAGCCGGACAGACATCTGCACATTCTTCGCAGCCTTGGCAAGTATTTGGATCAATGTAAATTGCCATAAAGGACTTGCATACATCTGCTGCGCATTTTTTCTTTTTAATATGATCATCATATTCTGAAGCAAAATATTCCAAAGAACCTAGTACCACATCAGATGCGGTCTGGCCCATAGAACATGGAGTGGAAAATACCATTGCCTGGGAAATTTCCTCAAGCATTGGAACAAACTCCTTCTTTCCTTGCCCTTTGGTGATTTCATCTATCATCGTATGAAGCTGAATCAAGCCTTCTCTACAGAAGTTGCACTTACCACAGCTTTGCTTTCTTTCTTCTAATAAGATTTGTTCTGTTTCATGAATGATACAAGCAGAGTGGTCGAATAGGGTAAGTACTCCATTTCCTACCTTTGTATCACCATCAAGACTCGTCTGTAAAAAGTCTGGGCCATAGAGCTTGGTGCCAAGACGCACAGCCTTAATTTCTCCATCTCCTGCTAGCTCTTCTAGCTTGGTTCCATAAGAGACTTTTTGAAGTTCAGATACCTTGCCATCTTTACTCACTGCCATATAATAGCCTGGCTCGTAGCTTCCTTCTATGATATTTGCAAGCTCAAGCATGGTTTCTATATGATGAAATACGCAGCCTTGATTTGCTCTTTTATTGACTAATCCAAGGCGGATTATAATGCCATGCTCTGAAGCCTTTTCTTCTAGGCTTTTTGCAAATTCTTCTTCTGCTGCTGGCAGATACAATACTTTAACTTCGCTATTTACAGCCTTTGCTGCAAGATCCATTCCATCAAAGATCTTATCTGCATCATTTTTTACCAATTCAAGTAGGACCTTAGGAATATCGGAGTTATTCAAGGCTGCTACAACTCCTTTGATATCTTCTGTCCACTTGTCTACTACAGCTTCCTTGAGATCGCCATATTCTATTAGCCCCGCCTCAGATACTTTTTCAATGATTTCCTGGGCGCTTATTTGATTTATCATTTCTTTCATCTTCTTACGCCTCCTTTTGATCTGAATACTGGGTCCACAATCTTGGTTCATGGATCTGCAAACGAAGGTCGCATTGGAGACATCTTGAAGATTCTGCACAAATATCTCCATCGCAGATTCCAAAATCGAACAAGTCAAAATTGTCTTGTCTTTCACTAGCGTCAAGTACCTTCTTGCCTACCGCTTTCAAGGATGCAAAGCCTTCTTCTTTTCCAATCTGAGGATCTGGCTCTTCTACCGGTGCAAGCACCTCTGAAATATCACCATCTCCACCAAGATAAATGTCGATTTCACTTGCCGCATCTCTACCAGATGCGATTGCCTGAATCACGGATTTGGTTCCATAGACTACATCCCCTGCTGCGAAAATACCTTCCACGGAAGATGCTAGCGTATTGTCTCCTACCTTGATACTGTTTCCTTTTCCTAATTCTAGTCCCTGTTCTGGGCGAAGGTCTGCCCATTGGCCAGTAGCAAAAATAACTGTATCTGCGTCGATATGATGTTCAGAGCCCTCTTCTTTTTCAATGATTGCCTTACGATTCTCATCAAAGTAGAAGTCCTTCACATTCATAAAATCTACTCCGCTGACACTTCCTTGTCCTGTAATTCGTTCAAATGTTTGAGCCGGATGTACCAATATACCTTCTTCCATTGCCTGGGTAATCTCTTCTTCATCTGCGGTCATTTTTTCCCTAGCTTCAAGACATGCCAGATGAATCTCCTGTGCTCCGAGACGTTTGGCGGTTCTTGCGCAGTCAAAGGCAACATTTCCGCCACCAAGAACAATCACTTTCTTGCCTAGGCCAGTCTCTTCTCCAAGAGAAGCCTTTCTCAAGAATTCAATATTTAACAAGACGCCTTCTTGGTCGCTTCCTTCCATAGGAAGACGAACCCCTACATGATTTCCAATGGCCATAAGAACTGCATCATATTCCTCCTTCAGGGCCAGGATATCTTCTACCTTCGTATTGGTTTCAAAATGAACTCCCTGATCGGCAATGACCTGTGCTTCCTTAGCCACAATCTCTCTTGGCAAACGATAAGCTGGGATTCCATAGGACATCATTCCTCCCACAGTTGGAAGGGCCTCCTTGACGGTTACCTCATGACCTTGCTTTCTTAAATAATAAGCTGCTGTCATACCTGCTGGGCCTGCACCTACCACACATACCTTCTTGCCAGTGTCTGCAAGCTGCTTGCCATTTTCTTTCCAATATTTTCCTGTATCATGTTCTGCTGCATAACGCTTAATGTCTCGGATGGACATAGCGTCTGTAACCTCCGCCCTCTTGCACTTGCTTGCACAAGCCTGCGTACAGATCATACCTAGGGCATGTGGGAAAGGAGCTTTCTCACGAATAACAGCAGCCGCCGCATCGCAATCTCCTTCTTTTACATAGCGAATATATCTTGGAATGTCTGTATGTGCAGGACATTCTCCCTTACAAGGAATCAAAGCTTCCTCTCTCTTTTGACCACTACTAATGAGCTGAACCTTATCTCGGATACTTCCTGTTGGACAGACCTCAGCACAAGCAGTACAAAAACGACAATCGCTTTCGGTTAGAAGCTTGTCATGTAAGGTTCCAACATAAGTTTCAAGATCTTTTTTTCTATAATCTAAGACTCCAACGCCGCGAAGTTTATTACAAGCTCTTACACAGCGACCACACAGTACACATCTGTTCATATCATGAATCAAGAGAGGATTGTCTTCATTCATCTTGATTCCTTTGGTACGTGTACGCATTCTTGCATTGTTTGCTCCGATATATTGGATCAAGGTCTGCAATTCGCAGTTTCCATACTTTGGACAAGTAGAACAATCTTCTGGATGTCCAGCCAACATAAGCTCTAGGGCTAGAGTACGTAGTTTGTTCACTCGTTCCGAGGTGGTATGAATCACCATACCGTCCACTGGTTTTAATGTACAAGAAGTTGTAACCTGATCCATTCCCTCTACATCTACGATACACATACGGCATGAACCGTTGTCCGGAAGGTCTGGATGGTGGCATAAATGAGGAATATAGATTCCATTTTTCAATGCAGCTTCCAACACATTTTCATTTTCATCCACTTGCAAAGTGATTCCATCAATTGTAATGGTTGCCATGATTTCCTCTCCTTTTATTCAACAATTATCTAATCAATCTCCTAATCGTCAACCTAGTCGTTTGACTTCTACCGTGGATTATAGCATAATTAAGGCAAATACACTTCAAACAGATGTCGAATTTTCATTCTGTATACATTATATTTTTCAACATTTGTTGAATATCCATTAGAGGACGCTTACTATGACTAATTTACAAACATTACTTGACCATTTGCAAAACAAAGGTTTTTCCGTTCAAAAGCAACCTTTTGCTCTTGAGGGACAGATTTTTCAAATTCAAATTTTGACGGAGGATGTTCCCTTTGATAACCATACCTTATATCTATTTACCAGTCATAAATTGTCCAAGCCCCTTCGTCTGCGCATCGAAGAATATGCTGGCAAGCTATATATTATTGATTGTATGAAACATCCCAAGCTTCCCTTTGATGCCATTACCTTTTATGAGGAAGCAGATAGTAGCCTTGTATTTCAAGAATTGCATACCTGCCTGATTGCAGAGACTACCTTGTCTTATCAAATCCAAAGCCTTTATGAACTCAGTTCTAAAGGCGGCGGTCTTGATGCCTTAACCAAAAAGGCGGAGGAAATACTAGAGCGTCCCATCTCTATTCTAGATGCCAGCTATGCTTTGATGTCCGTCTCTCCTTCCATGCGTCAGCTTACCTTTGGTATTGACGACTCCTCTGATGGGTTATTTTTACAAATAGAAGAAATCGAAAGTCTGCGCCGTCTTCAGATCGAGGACAAAATCTACCAAAAGAATGAGGCTTTCTTTGTAGATACCGAGGACCACCCTGATACCAATTGGATCTTCTGCGCCATTCGTATCAACCGGGTAATGAGTGGTTATGTGGCGGTCTGCCTTCCCCAAGGAGAGATTGCCACTTCTTTTCAGCTGCGACTGACCAGCACCATTGCCAAGATCTGTAGCGTAGAGATGCAAAAGCATGACTTCTTCCTAGAGCAGACAGGACTGCAATATGAAACTTTCTTAACCGATCTTCTCGAAGGACGCTTTAGTGATCTGCATCGAATCAGTTCTAGACTAAAGCTCTTAAATCGCCATCTTGGCTCCTATTACTGCTTTGCCTTATTTAACCGTCTATCTCCTTCCGGTAGTGACTTTTATAACAAGCAGCAGCTAGACCGTCTGCGCAAGCTCTTTCCGGGAAGCATGTCCATCGTTTACCGTAATATCCTGGTGCTTTTTATCAATAGTGATCAGGCTATCTTTTTAAATGAGGATTTTCTAGCTCCCATCAAGGAATTTGCCACGAGAAACTCCTTTCGTGTAGCCTTAAGTCAGCCCTTTGCTGATTTGCTAAAGGCTCATATTTTCTTTCAGCAGACCCTTACTACCTTGAGCCTATCAGAACAAGCTCCTGGGGATTTTTTAATTGGCTTTAGTGCAGACGCTGTGCCTTATACTCTTTTTTCCAAAACAAATAATAGTGTTCTTGAAGCCGGGATTCATTATCACTTGTTTTATTTGCAGGATTATGATGCCACCTACCATACCGAATTTGTAGAGACACTGCGAACATACCTTAAGGAAAATCGCAATATGGCCAAGGCCGCCGAGGCCCTTCATATCCACAGAAGTACCTTCTTTTATCGCATAAAAAAAATAGAAGAGATCCTCGATATTTCTATTACCGATTCTTCTCTTCTATTCCTTTATGAAATAAGCTTTAAAATCTGGGATTATTTACTTCATATCTAGTCTTCTTTATGATTTTCCACCAAATCCCTTGCTGCCTGTTCAATGGTAAGCATGGTTGCGTCAAAGGATGTTACAAGCTCCACGCAATTGTCGCTAAGAGAAATGGCATCTTGCGTACTTGCAGTAACTTCCTGAGAGGTGGCAGATAAGGTCTCTACGCTTTCCACAATACGATTGTTGGCTTCTAATACATTGTTCATCATTTCTGCTACGCTATTAATCTCATTATTGAGATTGGTTACATCTTCTAGGATGGTTTCGAACTTGTCATTGGTCTGAGAGATCAGATCCCCTTCACGAATAGAAGTTTCCACGGTATCGTCTACCTTGTGAGTAACACTTTCTGCTTCTTTTACAAGGGTATCCAAAATGGATGTAATATTCTCTGTCGCCTGTCTGGTCTGATCCGCCAATTCACGAATCTCATCTGCAACTACAGCAAATCCTTTTCCTGCTTCTCCGGCTCTTGCTGCTTCAATGGAAGCATTCAAGGCCAAAAGGTTGGTCTGAGAGGAAATATTTAGGATAATATCCGTAATGCTTCTTACTTCAACTGACTTTTCCATAAGCTGACCAGCTGCCTGCTTCATTTCGTTGCCTGCTGTTAGGGCATTTTGCGCTTCTTCATTCAGATTGCGAACAAGGCCTGCTCCTTCTAATACAACTTCTTGTGCCTTAGATGTAATGCCTACGATCTCATCGGTCTTTTCATTGGTCTCTTGGATAATTCCCTGGATATTTCCTGTCATCTCTAGCTGCTCTTCTACTGCCTGCACCGTAGACTCCGTACTAGAGCCGATATTGTTCAAGGCTTCATTAACAACATTGGTATTGTCCATAATGGTATCCATATATTCCTTGGTAGAAATAATATCCTCAAGAATATTTCCTGCATCTGCAACTACTTGGTCTTTTAAGCTCCTATTGTGGGTCGATTCCTTTTCCACTTTTGCCTGAGATTCTTTCATAAAATCTCTTAGCAGCTTATTTCCAAGGAATACTGCGATAAAGGAAAGAACCGCTACAATAACTTCTAATAGAACGCTTTGAAGTACCAGCTGTATATTTTCAGCAGTCGTTGCAATCCATATTGCCATGAAGATATTGACCACAAGCTGCACACATCCGACCAGGCGAATGCAAAACTGGTTCCCATAAATAATCAACACAATCAGGATTGGGATGATATAGGCAAAGGCGGAATTGTCCTTTTGCGTAATCATGGAAAAACAATACAGGAAGGTATAGATGATACTACTTGCGTAAAGAAGATGCAGTTGGTCTGGCTTTCTTAAATATAGAATCACCATTATAATAATTCCAACAACATACATCAACATGGTTGCTACAACAACGCTTTTGTTCATACCTGCAAATTCTGCATTTTGATATAGTGCAAATAAGCCAAAGATATTAAAAGCCATGGCAATCAGTGCAACAATCAGTAATAATTTGTTCGCTGCTTTGGTTTGGTTTTGTGGCATAATATGTCCTCCTTCGCCTTGTGGCAAAATTCACCGTACTATATTACCATACTATCCCACTTTTTTATCATTTTCAAGGCATTATTTTCCCAATTTTATTCCTCTTCTTCCTCCTTCGGTAGCTGGTCTGCATAATCCGAAAATCCTACATCCTCAAGACCTTGATTGGCCTGACTCATAAAATTTTTCCAGATTTGTCCTGGATAGCTGCTGCCTTGCAGACCGGTAAGCTTTTTCGGCATATCATAACCTACCCATACACTAGTGGTGTAATAAGGGGTGTAGCCAACGAACCAACCATCCTTGTTCTCATTGGTAGTTCCGGTCTTTCCTGCGCTACTCATGTCTGAAAGTTTCATTCCCTTGCCGGTACCTTTTTCAATAACACTTTCTAGCATACTGGTCATCATACGGGAGGCATTTTTCTTATAAATCTGTTTGGTATCCCGCTTGAGCTCTAGCTCATTTCCTTCATCATCGAGTATTTCCATGATGCAGGTAGGTTCCCGATAGACCCCATCATTTTCTAGTGTGGCATATCCCGCCGCCATCTCTAGAGGGGACACTCCTGTGGTAAAGCCACCTAGGGCGCTAGCCAAGCGATAATCTTCCTGATCAATATGGCTAAAGTTCATATTCAGCAAATAATTAAGGCCCACAGAAGGTGTCAGTTCATCAAAAAGCTGCCATGCTACTGTATTTTTTGATAAGGCAACCGCTGTTCTTAGGGTGATTTTGCCAGAATATCCACCTGCATTCTTTGGTCCATCCTTAATCTTTTTATCTTCTACAATGGTATCTGGCGTATAGCCTTGTTCTAGAATCGGCGTATAGACAAGCAGAGGCTTGATGCTACTTCCTGGTTGGCGATAGCTTTGATAGGCTCGGTTCAGAGTATAGCCTTGGTAGCTTTGACTTCTACCTCCTACAATCGCTGCAACATAGCCTGTATTATTGTCAATGCAGACTCCTGCACCTTGTAGGGTATAGGTCCCTTCCTCATTGGTTTCTTGGAAGCCTTTCAGCTCACCATTGATAGACTTTTGTAGCTTCTTTTGCAAAGAAGGGTCAATGGAGGTATAGATCTTATAACCTCTCGTCATCAGCTTTTCCTGACATGTCTCATAAGCTAAGGCATATTCCTCCTCATAAGCCTCCTTTTCTTCCTCTGATTCAAAGGATACCTTAAACTCAAATCCATCCACCTTCATTAGTTCCCTTGTTGCACAATAGATAATGTAGGTTTCTTCATAATTATTCTTTTTATTTTTCTGTACATCTAGTGTGATTTCTTCGGACAGGGCATTTTGATAGGCACTTTTGGAAATCACCTGGTCCTCGTACATATTTTTCAAGATGAGATTGCGCCTTTGCAAAGTTGCATCCATATGGTTTAAAGGGTCATACTTGCTGGGATTGTTGGGAATTGCACATAAAACAGCAACTTCTGATAAGGTCAGATACTGGGCATCCCGATTAAAATATCCCCGGCTAGCAGCTTCAATTCCATAATATCGATTTCCAAAATAGATATTATTCAAATAAAATCAAATA
>CAVJBW010000041.1:0-10099 GCA_963647625.1 Lachnospiraceae bacterium | reverse complement strand
ATTTCCCCTTGCTTGCCCTGGGATTTTTCCACTAAGATGGGGCATTTCCTCTTTCTTAGGGGAATTTCCCCTTGCTTGCCCTGGGATTTTTCCACTAAGATGGGGCATTTTCTATTTCTTAGGGGATTTCCCCTAGCGGCAAGTCCCCTATCCAATCAAAAAGCAGCCCCCTCTTAGGGGACTGCTAATCTGTTTCATTATTTTTTAGAACCTTTCAAAAAGTCAGGCATCTTCAAATCCTTTTTTGGTACCGTAGGCTGTGGTTTCTTAACCTCTGGAATCGGAGTAATATTTCTAGCCTGACCTAGATTGCTAGTAAAGGATGACTGTGTATTTCGTACATTATTTGGTGTAGCTTGTCCTGCACTAGTATTGTACATCATCTTGCTAGTAACACCTGAAAAGCTACCAATTCCTGAAGGTGCTGCCTGCTGGCTTTCACCTAAGCCTGTAGCAATTACAGTAATGGTACAGGTATCTGCCATAGTCTCATCATACTTAGCACCGAAGATGATATTCGCATCAGCTCCTGCAAGATTCTGTAAGTAACTAGAAGCCTCTGATGCATCTGTAAGGGAGATATCTCCTGAAATATTGATAATCACATGAGAAGCTCCTGTAATGGTAGTCTCTAATAATGGAGATTCTACAGCAAGCTTCACTGCCTCAATCGCTTTTTCATCACCCTTGGCCATACCAATACCGATATGAGCCATACCTTTATCCTTCATAACAGTCTGAACATCAGCAAAATCAAGATTGATCAAAGCTGGTAAGTTAATTAAGTCTGTGATTCCTTGAACAGCCTGCTGTAATACTTCATCTGCCTTCTTCAGCGCTTCTGGCATTGTGGTACGACGATCCACAATCTCAAGGAGCTTCTGATTTGGAATAACGATTAAGGTATCTACCACATCACGAAGCTTCTCAATACCAGCTAAAGCATTGGTCATTCTTGCCTTATTCTCAAATAAGAATGGCTTTGTTACCACACCAACAGTAAGAATACCCATGGACTTGGCAATATTAGCAATCACTGGAGCTGCTCCGGTACCAGTTCCGCCACCCATACCACAAGTGACAAATACCATATCTGCACCTTCTATGGCTGCTTTAATATCCTCTGCATTCTCTTCAGCTGCCTTAGCTCCAATCTCAGGCTTAGCTCCTGCACCTAATCCCTTGGTAAGCTTTTCACCAATCTGAATTAAAGTAGGTGCCTTACATAAGTCAAGTGTCTGCTTGTCTGTATTTACACCGATAAATTCAACTCCTCCAATGGCCTCGTCTACCATTCGATTCACTGCATTATTACCAGCTCCTCCAACACCAATGACTATAATTCTTGCCCCAGAATACATTTCGCTTGCTTTAATCTCTAACACGGGTAGTCCCTCCTACATTTGCTCAATCTATTGATTCGCCACTATTGTCAACCTCTCACACCCTTTAGTTGACCTATCCTGGCAGTTTTATACACCTTTTAATAATATAATGAATGGGCAAATTTTACAATATTAAATTTGCCCATTTTCCCTTTTTTCAAGGTCAACCTTTCTTATTTTTCTCGAAGACCAAATCCCTTGTTTGGTCTGAATAATTCTCCATGTGCAAGGTTCCCTTGTATTTTTTTAGTTTTGGATAAATTTCTTTTAAACGGATGACTTTCTCCTCTAGATCTGAAGTCGTTCCAAAATTAATTTTCACCTTACCGAATTTTAGGATAAATTCTCCATTATCCTTACATCGAATCACGCCAGGTGCAAGTCCATATTTGCTTAAAGTCTGGTTAAGACTTAGCAAACTTTTCAAGGTTGACTTTTCTATTGGCAAGCTTTGAGACAGCTTAGCCTTGCTTACCGATACTCCTTTGATCTGTGGAAGACCTTCAATCAGCTTGTTAGAGATCTCGCAGACGATGCCATCCTTGTCAAAGTAAACATATTTCGACGAATCACTTTCTAGCTTGACGTAACCAATCAGTCCCTTTTCGTATACCTTGATATGAATCGTATGCGGAATCTCCATGCTGATTTCCATGGTATCTACAAAAGGAATATCCTTGGTTTCTTTTAGTTTGTATTTGAAATAGACATATAGGGTGTTCCAGGAATATTTGTCATTTAGAACGCTTCCCTTAATCTGTTCATCTGTATATAATTCATTTCCTGTTACCTCTACTGTCTTTACGGTAAAGACTTTCCAAACTAGCAAAAACAAAATAGCTAGTATGATTAGAATCACAAGAAAAATCTTTCCTATCTTTTTTCTTTTGCGCTTTTTACTTCGCTCTTCTTTAATCAACTTATCACCACTACTTTTCTTGCAAACGGATTTGCCTAGAAACATTAAGCACAATCCCCATTTCAGCCAAAAGGAAACACAGAGAAGTACCTCCATAGCTGAAAAATGGCAGGATAATTCCTGTATTTGGAATGGTATTTGTAACTACCGCAACATTTAATATTACCTGGAGGGAAATATGCACAAAGGCACCTACTGCAATCAAAGAACCAAACAAATCCTTGGCATTGCAGGCAATCATGACAAAACGCCAAAGCATAAGGCCAAACAAGGCAAAGATACAAATCGCACCAAATAAGCCTAGTTCCTCGCAGATAATGGTAAAGATCATATCATTTTGCGCCTCTGGAACGTAGCCAAGCTTTTGCATACTTTCTCCAAGACCTTTGCCAAACAAACCTCCTGAGCCTATGGCATACAGACCTTGCAAGGTCTGGTAGCCCTTGGAATAATTTTCTGGATGAAGCCAAACCAAAAAACGGGTGGAACGATAGCCTTGAACAATGGTCAGGGCTGCCGCAGCTGCAACTCCAAGGAAAATCCAATGCCAAAAGTATCGGGTCTTTGGACCTGCAACCAAAAGCATACATAAGGCAATGCAGGCAATGATAATTCCAGTACTTAAATTGGTGGCAGCAACGATTCCTGCAATGGGAATCACCAAGATTACTAGTTTGGCATATTTTTTGCGATTTCCCAAGGCGCCTGGATTTCTGCTGATCCAATAAGCCATCAATAAGATGATGGTAATCTTGGCAATTTCGGAAGGCTGAAATTCAATTCCAGTGCCTGGTATCTCTAGCCATCTTTTGGAACCATTATGATCTACTCCCACAAATGGCACTGCCACGCAAAGCAAAAAAGTGGCGCCATAAAGTAGCTTTGAAATCCTTCTCCAGAAATGATAGTCAATCAGCGTACCTGCTACCATGAGGGCCAAGCCAATTGCAATATTACGAACCTGTTTATTAAAATAATACGTCGAATATTGAAACTTATTCATGGATTCATAAGAACTGGTTGAATATAGCAAAATAAGACCAAATCCTAGCATAAAAAGAATCAAAAATAGCAAGGTATAATCAAAATATTTTGTTGTCCCTGGCACTCGTTGTTCTTTTCGACGGTCCATCCTTACTCCTTCATTTCTTTCACTAGTTCTTTAAATACGTCTCCACGTTGCTCATAATTGTCAAACATGCCCCAGCTTGCACATGCTGGTGAAAGCAAGACAGCATCTCCACTTTTGGCATTTTCTGCACAGATTCTTACTGCCTCCTCAAAGGAAGATGCAAATTCATAATCTAGAAATCCCATTGCCTTGCAAGTATCGGCAATCTTGTGAGCCGTCTGGCCGATGAGCACTAGCTTTTTTACCTTACCGTCAAAGCTTGCAATCCACTCCTCATACTGAGATTCCTTATCATATCCGCCCCCAATCAAATAGGTCGGCCACTGCATAGCCTTGATGGCCTGGATCGCTGCATCTGGATTCGTTCCCTTCGAATCGTTATAGTAGCGAACCCCTGCTATGGTATCCACGTATTCAATACGATGTTCCACTGCAGTAAAGCTTTCCACGACCTGACTTATGGTAGAAGTCTTTACTCCCGCCAAGAATGCCATAGCCGTTGCTGCCATTATATTTTCATAATTATGATTTCCAATCAGTTTGAGATCCTGCACCTTGCAAATCATCTCATAAGTTCCATTGATATTTAAGAAAATACTATCTCCTTGCAGGTAAACACCTTCTTCAAGGCGCTGCTTTGAGCTAAAGAAAATCACCTTGGCATGGACCTGATCTGCTCTCTTTCTCAATGCCTCATCTTCATAATTGAGCACAAGGTATTCATTGGCTGAGAGATTCTTGGCAATATTCATCTTGGCATCAATATAATTGTCCATGGTGTGATGACGATTGAGATGGTCTGGCGTAATATTGAGTACTGCACCAACCATAGGTTTAAAATCAATGGCTGTCTCTAACTGGAAGCTACTGATTTCTGCCACTGTCACAGAATCTTCACTGGTCAAATCCGCCACGGAAGTATAAGGAATTCCAATATTACCTACCACAAAGGTTTTCTCATTATGGGCCTTCATAATCTCCCCTAACAAGGTGGTGGTAGTGGTCTTGCCATTGGTTCCTGTAATCGCAAGAATCTGCCCCTTTTCAAAATAGTATCCTAGTTCAATCTCTCCCCAAATCGGTAGAGAAGCCGCCTTAAAACGCAATACATTTTCATTATCCAGAGGAATTCCAGGACTAAGGACCACAAGGTCTAGCTGACTGATAAAATCATCCTCTAGCTTCCCTAATATAATCTGCTCTTCGGATAAGCCCTTGACCTTTTCTGCAATTTCCTGGGCTATTTTATTCTCATTTTCATCATATAGAAACACCTTTGCTTTGTGGCGCAAAAGCAAAGCTGCTGCTGCAATTCCACTAATCCCGCTTCCATACACTAATACTTTCTTATCTTCCATGATAGTTCCCCTTTTCTTTTAACTACTTAGCCAAAACTCTTCATGGCCAAGGCTCCAAGTCCACACAAAAACAAAGTCACGATGGTAAATACCGTTACCACTCGTACTTCAGACCATCCACCAAGTTCAAAATGATGATGGAGTGGTGCCATACGAAAGATTCTCTTTCCCTTTGTTGCTTTAAAATAAGACACCTGTATCATCACGGAAAGAATCTCTGCCCAATAAATCAATCCCACAATAACCATAACAAATGGCTCATTTAAGAGATATCCACAGCCAGCAACAAATCCGCCTAAAGCCAAAGATCCCGTATCTCCCATAAATACTTTTGCCGGATAGCAATTAAATAACAAAAATGCCAATAAGGCTCCAATAACTGCCGAGCACACTGGTCCGATTCCACCACTTACCAGATAAGTTGCCATCAAAAAGAAAGCAGCAACTGCCATGGTAACCATAGAAGCTAGGCCATCGACTCCATCGGTAAAGTTGACTCCATTGACGGTTCCTAGCACTGCTAAGAACATAATGATCATATAAGCCACTGGTGCATTGAGCCAAATGTCCGTAAATGGAATATGCAAGGACGGCACAGCACCATTGCTCTTGACTAGCCAAATCATAAAGATCACTGTCACAACAATCTGCAAAAGCAGCTTTTGCCAAGCAATCAAACCGTCTGATCTTTTCAATACGACTTTTAAGAAATCATCAATAAATCCAATAATTCCAAATCCTACCATCAGAAGTACTAATGGCAAGACGGATGGATGATATTTGGAAAAGATCAAAGCAGCAACAACTACAGCAATCAAGATAAAGATTCCACCCATAGATGGAGTACCATTTTTGACTTGATGAGACTTTAATTCTTCTCTTTCTGTATTTCCTGCTTTCAATCTGCGAAGAATCGGAATTCCGATTGGGCACAAAATCAAGCAAATCACAAAGGCTACAATACCTGGTAATACTGAATTTAACATCTTAACACCTCTTGTTTATTTCTTCTTTTCTACATTCATATAAGGAAGAACTTCCTTAAAAATATTGTGAGCAATTTCCTGAGCATAGCTACTATGGGCTTGGTCATCTACATTTGGCTCATCAATTACCACATATACTACCACTTTTGGATGGTCTTGTGGAGCATAACCGATAAAGGAAACCAAATATTTCCCGTTTCCACGAGGAAGCTTCTCGGCAGTACCTGTCTTTCCACCGATATCATAGCCCTTTACCCCTGCAGTAGAGCCGGTTCCATCCTTTACGACAGCCCGCAGATATTTCTTCATTTGCTTGGAGGTATCTTCCGAAATAGTTTCCTTCAAAAGGGTGGCATCTATACTTTTTTCGATACTTCCATCGGCCCTATCAATTTCCTTTACCACATGAGGCTGATAATAATTGCCCCCATTGATAATAGAAGAAAATCCACTGGCTAGCTGAATCATCGTTACATTGAAATTCTGTCCAAAGGCATTGGTTGCCGCAGTGGTTTTGTTCATTTCTTCTGCGGAATAGACCAAGGTATCTGTCCTAGCTTCTCCTGGCAGGTCTACATTGGTTTTCAGACCAAATCCAAAGATATTTTGATACTTAGACAAATTCTTTTTCCCAATGGAATAGGACATCTGCATCAAGGCATCGTTGCAAGATTCCATCAATGCCTGCTTCACATTTAGGGTCCCATGACCATTTCGTGCGACGCAGTGGATAAAGTGGTCGCCGATTTTTTCGCCTCCATTGCAGACATAACTTTCATTGCCACTTAAGGTTCCTGTATCAAGGCCCGTAGCTACGGTAAATGGCTTGATGGTAGAACCTGGTTCATAGGTATAGGTAATGCAAAAATTTTGCCATAGTTCATTTAGAGCATCCAGCTGCTTTTCTTCATCCATTTTCTTGATTTCTTTCTTCGAATAAAGACTCGTCAGATCCCAAGGGTCATTTAAATCATAATTAGGATAATTGGCCATTGCCAGAATCTCTCCATTATTCGGATCCATAACAATGACTCCGGTATGTTCGCTGCCTTCTCCCTTATGAGCATTGTTTTTGTATTTCTTGTTAAATTTTTTAATATACTTTTCCACGATAGACTGAATATTCGTATCAATGGTGGTTACTAGGGTATTTCCATCTGTTGGTTCCACTATGGTATTGGAAAAGCTAGCATCATCGTCTAGATAGCCATATTCCCTTCCATCAGTGCCATTGAGCTCATCGTTGTAATAATTTTCCAGTCCACTCATACCCACATTTCCAGAGGTGGTAAATCCTAGAACTGCACTTGCTAGGGAATTATAAGGATATTCTCTTTGATATTCCGTCTCTAACCAGATGCCTTTGACCTTGGGATAATTGTCATCATCCTCTAGAATCTCCTGCAAAGGTGCTACCTCGTCCCGACTCATTCTCTTTTCTAATACATAATACTGACTGGTCGCATACTCTGACAAAATGCTACGAAGCTTGCTTTCATCATAGTCATCTAGCACCTTGCTCAAGGCTGCAACCGTTGGCTCTATATATTTTTCATCGGAATTGACCACCTTGCAATCGAGTACCACATTGTAGACCTGGGTACTAGTAGCTAGCAAAGTCCCCTTGCGATCGGTAATATCCCCTCTTCGAAAAGGAATCGTGGTGCTCGAATAGTCTTGCTGGGCTAATACCTTCTTGGTATATTGATCTCCATTGACTGCCTGTATATAAACAATTCGCCCAAACAAACCCAACAATAGGGCTATGATCAGCAAAAAAACCATTAAAAGCTTTTTCTTCATGGGCAATATGAATTTGTATCTTCTTCTCTTTCTTTCTCTTGCCATAATTCGTTACTTTCTTGGTCCATTTTTTCGTTTTCTATAAATGAAATGAGTGCATCCCCAAAAAAGACCTTTGGGCATGCACATATTATAAGTACTTTCTTAAGGAATATTGGCATACTGTTGCATATAATCCTGCTTCGTTATGTCATAATAGACAACCTGATCCTTTGATGGATATTTCATTCCTAACTCATTCATTGCTTTTTTCTTAATATCCGTAAGAGAAACACTAGTCTCAATTTCCTTTTCATAAGCATCATTGTCTTCCTGAAGATCAATTAATTCTTCTTGTAGGCTAACAATATTTTGCTTCAGCTCGGTGACATTGGCATTGGTATAAAGAAATACCGCACAGACCATAGCTACCACTGCTAAAGCCATGGACAAAAATAGAACATTGCCCGCAGAAAAAGCCTTCTCTCTTTGGCGATTTCGACTGGTTTGTACATCTACTCTTCTTCTTTGTCTTTGCCGGTCTATGGGATGATGTTCCGGCTCTAGCTCCCGAACCGTATTTCCATCTATATAATAGTAGTTTTTTGTGTTAGCCATATGTCCTACTCCTTTATAGTTCTTTCACATCTGCCTTTTCAAATACTCTAAGCTTGGCACTTTTGGATCTAGAATTGACTTCTAGTTCTTCTACACTTGGCAAAATAGGCTTTCTGGTAATGACTTTGCCTTTTGATTGGTTCCCACATACACAAACTGGGAAATCTGGCGGGCAAGTACAAGGATTTTCATTCTTTTTAAAATTGGCCTTTACAATGCGATCTTCTAGGGAATGAAAGGTGATAATTGCCAATCTTCCCTTTGGATTGAGCAAATCAATCATGTCATCTAAGGTCTCTTGTAAAACCTCTAGTTCCCGATTAAGTTCAATACGAATCGCCTGAAAAGTTCGCTTAGAAGGATGACCTGAGGTCTTTTGCACCTTCATTGGAATGGCTGCTCTGATAATGTCATTGAGCTGACCTACCTTGGTGATTTCGCCTTGCTTTCTTGCAGCCACAATATGTTTTGCAATATTTTGAGCAAATCGATCTTCTCCATAGTCTCGGATCATTCGAGCAAGTTCCCCTTGAGAATATTGATTAACAATATCCTTGGCGGTGCGAGGATTTCTCTCGTCCATGCGCATATCAAGGTCGGCGTCTTCTGCCATATAAGAAAATCCGCGATCTGGGGTGTCTAGCTGGTAGGAAGATACCCCAAGATCTAAGACAATACCATCTACGCCTTGAATGCCTAGGCCCTTCACCACTTGTGGCATAGCCTCATAGTTGCTTCTCACAATGGTCACTAGATCTTTATACTCTTCTAATCGCTTATTTGCTGCTTCAATAGCTGCTGCATCCTGGTCGATTCCAATCAATCTTCCCTGGCCATGTAGCCTTTTTACAATCTCTTGTGAATGGCCTGCTCCCCCTAGGGTTCCATCCACATAAATGCCACCGCTTCTCACATTCAAAGCATCTACCGTCTCTTCTAATAAAACAGATATGTGTTTAAATTCCATAAAGATCTCCTATGCTTAAATGCTAAGTCCTAGCTCTGCCATATGTTCAGCGATTTCATCCATATTGTCATATTCGCCTTCTTCAGTCCACTTATCCTTGCTCCAGATTTCGATTCGGCTCAATACACCAACTGAAACTACATCCTTTTCAAGGCCAGCATATTCTCGAAGAACTGCTGGAAGCAAGATTCGTCCCTGTTTATCTACTTCGCAGCTTGCAGCGCTAGCAAAGAAAAATCTCATAAACTTGCGGGCATCCTTCGTGGTCAGTGGAATCTCTCTAAACTTTGCTTCGATGTTGGCCCATTCTTCATTGGTATATACAAACAAACATCCATCTAAGCCCTTGGTTACTACGAACTCGTCCCCAAGTCCTTCACGAAACTTGGCTGGAACAATCAGTCTGCCCTTAGCATCGATTGTATGATTGTATTCACCCATGAACATGTGCCTTCACCTCTTTTCTCGTAAAATTTAGATTTTTGTGGGGAAACAGCTATAAAAAGTGATGTAGTTCTTCCAAAAAATGATTTTTCTAAGGACTTATCCACTAAGTTATCCTCTTTATCCACCACTTTCTACCATCTGTCACCACATTCCACCACTACTTACCCCTATTCTACTCCACCAATGTCAAAAAATCAAGCACTACATCTGGTTAATCTAGGCGAAATATCCTATTTTTAAGGCTTTTTTCAGGTCAAATCCTGATTATTAGGTGGTGGTGAGAAGTGGTGGATTTTTTTCTTACAAGAAGAAAGTTTCCTATATATATGAAAAAAAAGCTGCAGCAGCGTCTTGTCGCTACTACAGCTTTTGTCTTCTGATCAGTTATTTTTTTATATTTCTAGGCTTCCTATACAACAACCAAGCTATGGCAATCCATATCTTTTACCAGATCATAATAACGTCCCGTCACAACATCTTGCACCTTTGGTCTAAGGGGCGCTCC
>CAVJBW010000040.1:1836-10331 GCA_963647625.1 Lachnospiraceae bacterium | reverse complement strand
GCCTAGAGGATCTGCTTGCTCGTATGGAAAGAATGATCCAAGAAGAAATAAGGCAAAAAAACAGGATATTTTTTGATATCACAGGGGGAGAGAGCTTCATTCTTGTAGCTTTTGGAATGTTAGTGCAAAAGTATAAATTGCCTCTTCATAGATATCTGATGCCCAAAGGGAAGCTTATGGAGTTGTCCTTCAGTAAAAGTGGAGATCGAATCAGCAATCTTCCAAAGAAAAAGACGCATTTTGATTTGGAAGGTCTGATCAGGCTGCATGGAGGGATGATTGATCACGAGAAACACAAGGCGATTAAAGATATCCAAGATAGAAGCTTCCGCTTGGATGTGGATGCTATGTGGAATATTGTAAAAGGATACGGACATGCCTGGAATCAGCTATCGGATTTTTTACGAAATAATACTTTGGTTGATAAGGAGCTTCATGTATCTGGGAAAAAGTCTACGCGAAGCAGCAATCTTACGGAAAAAGAGCTGTCGATCCTGCATAGCTTAGAACAAGAAGGGCTGATTGAGCACTTGGACCTTGCCCAGGATCGGATCCGCTTTTCTATTAAAAATCACAAGATAAAAGAATGTATCTGGGATCCAGGTTGTATCCTAGAACTTCACGAATATGAGGTATATCATGCTCTTTATGACGATTGTCAGGTAGGAGTGCATCTTGATTGGGATGGTGTGATCTTGCCACCGGGAAATGCAGATGTATATAATGAAATCGATGTGCTAGCCTTAGATGGCTATGTCCCGGTCTTTATTTCCTGCAAATCCGGCAAATTGGAAGGCAACGGCGCCCTTCATGCCTTATATGAATTAGAGACCGTTGCCAATCGGTTTGGTAGTAAATATGCTAGGAAGATACTGGTGCTGATGCAGCCAATCCATCCGGTAAGCCGTCAAAGAGCAAAAGAATTAGGAATTGAAATTAAGGAGGAAATACCTTGAAACTAGAATCTGGAAGACCTGTAAATGAAGAGGGACGCCTGGCAAAAGAGATCAGGACCTATGACTTGTTGGATCAGCTAGGAATTGCCTATGAAAGAATCGATCATGAGGCGGCCAATACCATGCAGGCGTGCGAAAAAATTGATAAGATGCTAGAGCCAGCAGTGATTTGCAAGAATTTATTTTTGTGTAATACGCAAAAAACAGCCTTTTACCTATTGGCCATTCGAGGAGACAAAAAGTTCAAGACCAAGGAAATCTCCCATCAGATTAATAGTGCAAGGCTTTCCTTTGCCCCAGAAGAATATATGGAACAGTATCTAGATATTACGCCAGGCTCAGTCAGTGTCTTGGGACTTATGAATGATAAAGAAGGAGCGGTAAAGCTTTTGGTAGATGAGGATGTCTTAGCAGAGGAATATTTTGGTTGTCATCCTTGCATCAATACCTCTAGCCTCCGATTAAGAACAAAGGATGTCTTTGGAACCTTTACAGAGGCAATCCACCATGAGTACCAAGTGGTGAAAGTAGGTAAGCTCGAAGAGTAATATTATTCCCTTTTCAATACGTACAATCTATGCTATAATCCCAAATGGCTTAAAAATATAATATTGAATTTAGAAATGACATTAAATATCGCTACGACTCCTGTCTGATGGTTGTAGCAGATATTTGGTGTCTTTTTTTGTTCAATCGATCATAAGGAGGAAAAGTAATATGCCAACAACAAAATTTCAAAGTTTTATATTTACACTAATCATGGTATTTTGCATGGTATTTTCCATGACCACTTATACCATTGCCCTTAATATGGGGGATTTGACTTATCAAGTCTTTTCTTTAGCAATCCGCGAAATGTGGGTAGAATATGTGGTTGTATTTCTATTAATATTCTTTGTGGTATCCCCATCTGCCCTGAAGCTTGCTAGGATTCATTTTACTCCTGGCCAGGATAAACCTATTTTTATGATGGTATCTATTCAGTGTGCTACGGTATGCTTGATCGTTCCAATGATTACCTTGTTTGCAACCTTTTATCACAATGGATTTGAGGCAAATTGGTTTTGCCAGTGGATACGACTTGCAGCTAGTTGCTTCCCGGTAGCCCTGTGTCTTCAGGTATTTTTTATCGGGCCATTTGTAAGAATGGTTTTTCGCCATATTTTTCATAAACAGCTTGCAAAGCAGCCTCATCATTAAAAAAAGCCAATGCCTTGTGATTTGGGCATTGGCTTTTGTATTCTTAGAAGAGCTATTTAGTCTTCTTCGTCTTCTTCTACCTTGTAGACTTGGCGCTTTCTTGCCATTTCGTCGCTTTCAAGATATTCGTCATAGGTAGTAATCTTGTCGATCAGGCTACCATCTGGAAGAATTTCAATGATACGATTGGCTGTAGTCTGGACTACCTGGTGGTCACGGGAAGCAAAGAGAACTACGCCTGGGAACTTGATCATACCATTGTTCAAAGCAGTGATGGATTCCATATCCAAATGGTCTGTTGGTTCGTCAAAAATCAGAACGTTAGAGTTCTCAATCATCATGCGAGAGAGTAGGACACGAACCTTTTCTCCACCAGATAGAACGCGCATCTTCTTTACGCCGGCATCTCCAGGGAAGAGCATACGGCCTAAGAAACCACGAACATAAGTGGCATCTTTGATTTCAGAGAACTGGGTCAACCAGTCTGCAATCTGCAGATCTGTATCAAAAATCTGAGTATTATCCTTTGGAAAATAAGATTGGGAAGTGGTTACGCCCCACTTATAGGTTCCTTCATCTGGTTCTAATTCCCCAGCAAGAATCTGGAATAAAACAGTTTTGGCACGTTCATTACCACCTACAAAGGCAATCTTGTCATCATGACCGACAATGAAAGAGACCTGATCTAAGATCTTTTCTCCATCAATGGTCTTAGATAATCCTTCTACTTGCAAGACTTCGTTGCCGATTTCTCTTTCTGGTCTAAAATCAATATAAGGATATTTTCTAGAAGAAGGCTTGATCTCATCAAGCTCAATCTTCTCTAAAGCCTTCTTTCGAGAAGTTGCCTGCTTTGATTTGGAAGCATTCGCAGAAAATCGTGAGATGAATTCTTGAAGCTCTTTGATTTTCTCTTCTTTTTTCTTGTTGGCTTCCTTCATCTGCTTGATCAAAAGCTGACTAGATTCATACCAGAAGTCATAGTTTCCAGCATAAAGCTGAATCTTTCCATAATCAATATCTGCAATATGTGTGCAGACCTTATTTAGGAAGTAACGGTCATGGGAAACTACAATGACCGTATTTTCAAAGTTAATCAAAAATTCTTCCAACCATCCAATGGCATCTAGGTCCAAGTTGTTGGTAGGCTCGTCCAAGAGAAGAATATCTGGATTACCAAACAAAGCCTGAGCCAAAAGAACCTTGACCTTTAAAGAACCATTTAAATCACCCATAATGGTATAGTGTTCCTGAGTTGGAATTCCAAGACCATTTAATAAGGTTGCTGCATCTGATTCTGCATTCCAACCATCCATTTCTGCAAATTCAGCTTCTAGCTCACTAGCACGAATACCGTCTTCGTCAGAAAAGTCTTCCTTCATATAGATGGCATCTTTTTCTTTCATAATATCATAGAGTCGTTTGTTACCCATGATAACGGTATCAAGAACGGGATACTCATCATATTTGAAGTGGTCCTGCTGCAAGAAGGACAGACGCTGTCCTGGTGTAATAGATACATCACCATTAGAAGGTTCTAGCTGTCCGTTTAATATTTTTAAAAAAGTAGATTTGCCGGCACCATTGGCTCCAATGAGTCCATAGCAGTTGCCTTCGGTAAACTTAATATTAACATCTTCGAATAAAGCTTTCTTACCAATACGAAGTGTTACGTTGTTTGCACTGATCATAATGAAAACCTTTCTTTATTTAATCTGATTATTAAGACACTGCCTTCTATTTTAACAAAAATATGGGGAAATACAAGAGGTTAGAAAAGACGAATAGGGTGATTGCACGTCTAACTATCCGTTTTGGAATAGGATGTTCTAAAAAAAATACAAAAAATAAAATTAATAGTTGCATTTGCATACAAAATGTTATATTGTATTTTTGCTGATACAATTTTACTGATGCGTGTAGAATACGCAAAATTATGATAAAATTTTAAGCAAGGATGTATATAATCCGACTATAATTAGGAAAGAATAGTTACGATTTTTAGGAGGGCAACCAAAATGAAAAGACCAATGAAAACCATGGATGGAAACCATGCTGCAGCACATGTATCATATGCATATTCTGATGTAGCAGCAATCTATCCGATTACACCTTCATCTGTAATGGCTGAAGCTTCCGATGAGTGGGCTACTCAGGGCCGTAAGAATTTATTCGGTCAGGAAGTACAGATTACTGAAATGCAGTCTGAAGCAGGAGCAGCAGGAGCAGTTCACGGTTCTCTTACCGCAGGAGCACTGACTACTACTTATACCGCTTCTCAGGGACTTTTGCTTATGATTCCTAATCTTTACAAGATTGCAGCAGAAGGACTTCCAGGTGTATTCAACGTGTCTGCTCGTACCATTTCATCACATGCTCTTTGTATTTTTGGTGATCATTCTGATGTTTATGCCTGTCGTCAGACTGGTGTCGCAATGCTTTGCGAATCTTCTGTTCAGGAAGTTATGGACTTAACACCAGTTGCTCACTGTGCAGCAGTAAAGGGCAAGATGTCTTTCATCAACTTCTTTGATGGATTTAGAACATCTCATGAAATTCAAAAGATTGAAACATGGGATTACAAAGACTTAGAAGATATGATGGATATGGAGGCTGTTCAGGAATTTAGAAATAGAGCCTTGAATCCAAATCATCCACAGGAATTAGGTTCTGCTCAAAATCCAGACATCTTCTTCCAGGCAAGAGAAGCATGTAATGGCACTTATGACGCTCTTCCAGAAATTGTTCAAAGCTATATGGATAAAGTAAATGAAAAGATTGGAACTGATTACAAGCTTTTCAATTACTCAGGAGCACCAGATGCAACACATGTTATTGTTGCAATGGGTTCTGTCTGTGAAACGATTGATGAAACCATTGATTATCTTACAGCTAGAGGAGAGAAGGTAGGTCTGATCAAGGTTAGACTTTATCGCCCATTCTCTCAGAAGGCTCTTCTTGAAGCAATTCCTGATACAGTAGAACAGATCTCAGTTCTTGACCGTACCAAGGAGCCAGGCTCTTTAGGAGATCCATTATACTTAGATGTTGTTGCAGCATTAAAGGGAACGAAGTTCGAAACAACCAAGGTTTTGGCAGGACGTTATGGACTTGGTTCAAAGGATACCACTCCAGGACAGATTATTGCTGTTTACCACAATACAGAAAAGAACCACTTTACAATTGGTATCGTAGATGATGTAACAAATCATTCTCTTACCATTGAAGAGAATCCTGTTACAACTCCAGAGGGAACCATTAACTGTAAGTTCTGGGGACTTGGAGCAGATGGTACCGTTGGTGCCAACAAGAACTCAATCAAGATCATTGGAGACAATACAGATATGTATGCTCAGGCTTACTTTGATTATGACTCTAAGAAATCTGGTGGAGTTACCATTTCCCATCTACGTTTTGGTAAGAAGCAGATTCGCTCTACCTATTTAATTAGCAAAGCTAATTTTGTTGCTTGTCACAACCCAGCTTACATCCGTAAGTACAACATGGTTCAGGACTTAGTTCCAGGAGGAACCTTCCTTTTGAACTGTGCATGGGATGCCCAGGGACTAGAAGAACATCTTCCAGGACAGGTAAAGAGATATATTGCTGAAAATAATATTCGTTTCTGTACGATCGATGGTATCAAGATCGGTAAAGAAATTGGACTTGGTGGACGTATTAATACCGTACTTCAGTCTGCATTCTTCAAGCTTGCAAATATTATTCCAGAAGAAGAAGCAATCAGCCTTATGAAAGCAGCTGCAAAGGCTACTTATGGCAAGAAGGGTGACAAGATTGTACAGATGAACTACGATGCTATTGATCGTGGTGCTATGGATGTTGTTGAAGTAGAAGTTCCAGAGAGCTGGAAAAATGCTACAGATGAAGACTTCTCTCAGAAGGCAACTGAAGGAAGAGAAGAAGTTGTTGATTTCGTTAATAACATCTTGATTCCAATTAATGCCCAGGAAGGAAAGAACTTACCAGTATCTACCTTCACAAAATATGCAGATGGTTCTACACCTTCAGGTTCTGCAGCTTATGAAAAGCGTGGAGTTGCAGTAGATGTACCTGCTTGGGATGCAACCAAATGTATTCAGTGTAATATCTGTTCTTATGTCTGCCCACATGCAGCCATTCGTCCGGTAGCAATGACCCAGGAAGAAGCTGCAGCAGCACCTGCAGGACAGATTGCTGATTGCAATGGCATGCCAGATTACAAGTTCACCATGAGCGTATCTGTACTTGACTGTACTGGTTGTGGTTCTTGTGCAAATGTATGTCCTGCAAAGGAAAAGGCTCTTACCATGCAGCCATTAGAAAGTCAGTTAGAAGCTCAAAAGCTTTTCGATTATACAGAAAAACTTCCTGAAAAAGAGGATGTTGTAGCCAAGTTCAAGATGAATACCGTAAAGGGAAGTCAGTTCAAGAAGCCACTTCTTGAGTTCTCAGGAGCTTGTGCAGGATGTGGAGAAACACCATATGCCAAGTTACTTACCCAGCTCTTTGGAGACAGAATGTATATTGCAAATGCAACGGGATGTTCTTCAATCTGGGGTAACTCATCACCAGCAACACCTTATACTGTTAATCAGCAGGGCAAGGGACCAGCTTGGTCAAACTCTTTATTCGAGGATGCAGCTGAATTCGGTCTTGGTATGTTACTTGCACAGAATGCAGTACGTGACCGCTTGAAGAAGAAAGTAGAAGAGATTGCAGCAAATGGAGCATCCAAGGCAGAAGCACAGGCTTACCTTGATACCTTTACAAGAGGCGTTGAAAATGGACCTGCAACAGATGCATTAGTAGCAGCTCTTGAAAAGAACCAGGAAGGTGCAGACATCTTAAAGGACAAGGATTTCCTTGCAAAGAAGTCACAGTGGATCTTCGGTGGTGACGGATGGGCTTATGATATCGGCTTTGGTGGTCTTGATCATGTTATTGCATCAGGCCAGGATATCAACATTATGGTATTTGATACAGAAGTATATTCTAATACAGGTGGTCAGTCTTCTAAGGCAACACCAACAGGTGCTACTGCTCAGTTCGCAGCAGGTGGAAAGACCATTAAGAAGAAAGACCTTGCAGGAATTGCTATGAGTTATGGTTATGTTTATACTGCTCATATCGCAATGGGTGCTGATTACAATCAGTGTGTAAAGGCGATTGCAGAAGCAGAAGCTTATCCAGGACCTTCTATCATTATCGCTTATGCACCATGTATCAACCATGGTATCAAGAAGGGAATGAGCAAGGCTCAGACCGAGGAAAAAGAAGCTGTAGCATGTGGATATTGGAATAATTTCCGTTACAATCCAGCTCTTGCAGCAGAAGGCAAGCCAGCATTTAGCTTAGATAGCAAGGCTCCAACCGGTGACTACAAAGAATTCTTGAATGGAGAAGTTCGTTACAATGCTCTTGTTCGTTCTAATCCACAGAAGGCTGAAAAGCTCTTTGATCTAAATGAAAAAGAAGCAAAGGCTCGTTATGAACATTTGCAAAAACTTGTTACCTTATATGGAAACAACTAGTCTTTTGATAAACTAGGTGATACATCCCCCAAAGACTTTTCTTTGGGGGAATTTGTTATGGAACAACTTTTTACAGCTTAGGGAATTTTCGATATAATAAAAGTTATGAAACATTTAATTGACCAGGTAGAGCCTGGAAGTATAGCAGATCAATTACAAATCAAGCCGGGAGACTATCTAGTTGCCATCGGGGATCATGAGATGGAAGATGTCTTTGATTATCATTATTTGGCCAACGAAGAAGAACTAACCCTGGTAATCGAAAAGTCGGATGGACAGATTGTAGAATTTGAGATTCAAAAAGAATATAGCGATGACTTAGGACTTGTTTTTGAAAATGGCCTGATGGACGATTATCGCAGTTGTACCAACAAGTGCATCTTTTGCTTTATTGACCAGATGCCACCTGGAATGCGGGAAACCTTATATTTTAAGGATGATGATGCTAGGCTATCCTTTCTTCAGGGCAATTATATTACCTTGACCAATATGAAGGAAAAGGATATCTGCCGAATCATTCGCTATCATATGGGACCTATCAATATTTCTGTGCAAACCATGAATAAGGAACTTCGTTGCAAGATGCTTCACAATCGCTTTGCCGGGGATGCCCTAGATGCTATCCAAAGATTTTATGAAGCAGGTATTGAAATGAACGGCCAGATCGTCCTTTGCAAAGGGGTCAATGATGGAAAGGAGCTGGAATATTCTTTGCAAAAGCTCCTAGAATACGCGCCGGTTATGGCTAGTGTTTCCATCGTTCCAGCCGGTTTATCCAAATATCGTGAGGGTCTCTATCCCCTAGAGC
>CAVJBW010000040.1:0-1826 GCA_963647625.1 Lachnospiraceae bacterium | reverse complement strand
AGAGCCCTTTACGAAAGAGGAAGCAAGGGCAGTGATTGATCTTGTAGAACAGATGCAGCAACAGGCCCTTGAACAACATGGGATTCATTTTGTTCATGCTTCTGATGAGTGGTATCTTTTAGCCCAGCGAGAACTTCCCACGGAAGAAAGCTATGATGGATATCTGCAACTAGAAAATGGTGTAGGAATGCTTCGATTACTAAAAGAGGAATTCTATGAAGCCATGAATGAGAAGACAAAAAAGAAACGTTTTTCACTTCGAAAGCATAAAGAAAGACATGTTTCCATTGCAACAGGACTATTAGCTGAGCCGATTATGAGACAGCTGTGCCAGGACTTTATGAAAGACCATCCTCACATTAAGGTTGATGTAATTGGAATCAAGAATGAATTCTTTGGAGAGCTGATTACGGTTAGTGGTCTTTTGACGGGCCAGGATCTTGCCCAGCAGCTGCAAGGAAAAGACCTAGGGGAAAAGCTGTTTCTCCCTTGCAATATCTTAAGAAGTGGAGAGGAAGTTTTCCTAGATGATATGACTTTAAGTCAGCTTCAAAAAACTTTACAAGTGCCCATTGGTATTGTAAAATCAAACGGGCGTGATTTGGTAAATGCCCTATTAAAGGATTAAAATGACAAGAACATAAAGAGTTGTCCTCAAAAGGACAGATCTTGTGGGATTGGAGGAGATAAATTGAGTAAACCAGTAGTTGCCATTGTTGGCAGACCAAATGTAGGCAAGTCTACCTTGTTTAATGTACTAGCAGGAGAGAGAATTGCTATCGTTCAAGATACACCAGGAGTGACAAGAGATCGTATCTATGCAGAGGTAGAATGGTTAAAGTACCAGTTTACAATGATTGATACCGGTGGAATCGAACCAAATACCAAGGATGTCATCCTCTCTCAGATGAGAGAACAGGCGGAGATCGCCATTGCATCGGCAGATGTGATTTTGTTTATTTGCGATGTAATGCAAGGATTGACCGATGCAGATGCCAAGGTGGCAGACATGCTTCGTCGTTCTAAAAAGCCTGTTATATTAGTGGTGAATAAAGTCGATGATTTTCAAAAATATCAGGCAGATGTATATGAATTCTACAATCTAGGAATCGGAGAACCCCATGCCATTTCCTCTGCTTCAAGGCTAGGTATTGGTGATTTGCTAGATGATGTGGTTGCCCATTTTCCAAAGGATGCACTAGAGCAAGAAGAGGATGATCGACCTAAGGTTGCTATTGTAGGAAAACCAAATGTTGGAAAGTCTTCCTTGATTAACCGCCTTGCCAATGCCAATCGTGTTATCGTTTCTGATATTGCAGGAACAACCAGAGATGCCATTGATACAGATATCAAATATGATGGTAGGGAATATGTATTTATCGATACGGCAGGTCTTCGTCGTAAGAACAAGATCAAAGAAGAAATCGAAAGATATAGCATTATTCGTGCTGTTACAGCCGTAGAGCGAGCGGATGCAGTCATTATTATGATTGATGCCACAGAAGGAGTAACAGAACAGGATGCCAAGATTGCAGGAATTGCCCATGAAAGAGGGAAGGGTATCATTGTTGCAGTGAATAAGTGGGATGCCATTGAGAAAAATGACAAGACCATGTATGAGCATCAAAATAAGATCAAGCAAGTCTTAAGCTTTATGCCATATGCTGAAATTATGTTTATTTCAGCACAGACAGGTCAGAGAGTGCAAAAGATCTTTGACATGATTGATGCAGTCATTGAAAACAATTCTATGAGAATTGCAACAGGTGTCTTGAATGAAATTCTTACAGAAGCCGTTGCCATGCAACAGCCACCATCTGATCGAG
>CAVJBW010000039.1:0-10421 GCA_963647625.1 Lachnospiraceae bacterium | reverse complement strand
GTAGAAGGTGATCTTCGTAGAGAAATCGCTATGAACATCAAGAGATTACAGGAAATCGGATGCTATCGTGGAATCCGTCATAGAAAAGGTCTTCCTGTTCGTGGACAGAACACAAAGAACAATGCAAGAACAAGAAAAGGACCAAAGAGAACTGTTGCTAATAAGAAGAAATAAGTAGCAACATAATATTGATTTTAAGAAAGTAGGTTAGTTTAAATATGGCTAAAAAAGTTACCAAAAAAGTGACAAAACGTCGTGTAAAGAAAAACGTTGAACGTGGACAGGCACATATTCAGTCATCATTCAATAATACAATCGTAACTATTACTGATACAGAAGGAAATGCCTTATCATGGGCTAGTGCTGGTGGTCTTGGATTTAGAGGTTCAAGGAAATCTACTCCATATGCTGCACAGATGGCAGCAGAAACAGCTACTAAGGCAGCTTTGATTCATGGATTAAAGACAGTAGACGTAATGGTTAAGGGACCAGGTTCAGGTCGTGAAGCAGCAATTCGTGCACTTCAGGCATGCGGTCTTGAAGTAACATCAATCAAAGACGTTACTCCAGTTCCACATAATGGATGTCGTCCACCAAAGCGTAGAAGAGTATAATCAGGAGGTAATTGAACGATGGCAGTAAATAAAACACCAGTACTGAAAAGATGTAGATCACTTGGTCTGGATCCAGTATATTTAGGCGTAGATAAGAAATCGAATAGATCCCTGAAGCGTTCTAGCAGAAAAATGTCTGAGTATGGCCTTCAGTTAAGAGAAAAGCAGAAAGCAAAATTCATCTATGGTGTATTGGAAAAACCTTTCCATAACTATTATGAAAGAGCTGACAAGATGAAAGGCATGACAGGTGAGAACCTTATGGTTATCCTTGAAAGCCGTCTTGACAACGTAATTTTCCGTCTTGGCTTTGCTAGAACAAGAAGAGAAGCTAGACAGGTTGTAGATCATAAGCATGTTACTGTAAATGGTAAGATTGTTAATATCCCATCTTACCTTGTAAAAGCTGGTGATGTAATCGAAATCAAAGAAAAGTCTAAGGGAATCCAGAGATTCAAGGATATCCGTGAAGTAACAGGCGGAAGACTTGTTCCTGAATGGCTTGATGTTGATGCTGAGAACTTAAGCGCAACAGTTAAGGAATTACCAAATCGCGAAGCAATCGACGTACCAGTTGATGAAATGCTTATCGTCGAATTATATTCTAAGTAAGATTCGATTAAGTAAGAGATATTTACGACCCGAAAAGGAGGAGCAAAGAGCGTGTTTGATTTTGAAAAACCTAATATTGAGATTGCTGAAATCTCAGATGACAAAAAATACGGTAGATTTGTTGTTGAGCCATTAGAAAGAGGCTATGGAACAACACTTGGAAATTCTTTAAGAAGAATTATGCTTTCTTCTTTGCCGGGAGCTGCAGTAAGTCAGGTAAAGATCGATGGAGTATTGCATGAATTTAGTTCTATTCCTGGAGTAAAGGAAGACGTACCTGAAATCATCATGAACATCAAGAATCTTTCCATCAGAAATAACAGCCCTTCCGATGAACCTAAGATTGCTTACCTTGAGTTCGAAGGGGAAGGTGTAGTGACAGCTGCAGATATTCAGGTAGATAGCGATATTCAGATTATGAATCCGGAATTACCTATTGCTACTTTAAATGGCGGCGCAGATTCCAAATTGTACATGGAACTTACCATTACAAAGGGTAGAGGATATGTGAGCGCAGATAAGAATAAGAACGAAGATACTCCAATCGGTGTGATCGCAGTAGATTCTATCTATACACCTGTAAAGCGTGTGAACCTAACTGTAGAAAATACACGTGTTGGTCAGATTACTGACTATGACAAATTGACTTTGGATGTTTATACCAATGGTTCCCTTGAGCCAGATGAAGCTGTAGGACTTGCAGCAAAGGTATTAAGCGAACATCTTTGCTTGTTCATCAACCTTTCTGAAACAGCAAAAGAGGTTGAGGTTATGAGCGAAAAAGATCCTGATGTCAAGGAAAAAGTTCTTGAGATGAGTATCGATGAGTTAGAACTTTCTGTTCGTTCTTATAATTGCTTAAAGAGAGCTGGTATCAATACGGTAGAAGAGCTGATTAACAAGACTCCAGATGAAATGCTTAAGGTACGTAACCTTGGACGTAAATCTATGGAAGAAGTTTTGGCAAAATTGAAAGAGCTTGACTTAGAATTAAAGCAAGGCGAAGAAGTATAAGAAAATCATTTGGCTGGCCGCGTAAGACCACTTGGCAGCAAGGCCGGTCAATCCATGAGCGCACAGACGCGTAGTGGAGGAAATTGACATCTGCAATATAAGTCCAAAGAGCGTTTGCAAATGCACCACAATAATGGAGGAATAAAATAATGGCAAAGTACAGAAAATTAGGAAAAACATCTGATCAGAGAAAAGCTTTAATCAGAGGACAGGTAACAGCATTACTTAACAACGGTAAGATCGTTACTACAGAAGCTAGAGCAAAAGAAGTTCGTAAGGTAGCTGAAGGACTTATTGCACTTGCAGTAAAGGAAAAGGATAACTTCGAAGAAGTTACTGTAAAGGCTAAGGTTGCTCAGAAGACAGCTGATGGTAAGAGAGTAAAAGAAGTTGTAGATGGTAAGAAGAAAACTGTTTATGATGAAGTAGAAAAGACAATCAAGAAGGATCTTCCTTCACGTCTTCATGCTAGACGTCAGATGCTTAAAGTTCTTTATCCTGTAAAAGAAGCAGCTGAAAATGGTGCTAAAAAGCAGGCTAAAGAAGTTGATCTTGTAGCAAAATTGTTCGATGAAATTGCACCAAAATATGTTGATCGTAATGGTGGATACACACGTATCGTTAAGATCGGACAGCGTAAAGGTGACGGAGCTTTAGAAGTTCTGTTAGAGCTTGTTTAAAATTTGTAATAAATAAGAAGAGAAACTGCGTGAAATGGCAGTTTCTCTTTTTTTTATCTTATTTAATTGGACATTCCCTATTTCATAAAAAAGTGCCTTATGCTCGAGGCAAGGTAAAGATAAACTCGCTGCCTCCGCCAAGGGTGCTTACCACGTTGATATTTTCCCCATGAGCCTGGATAATGCCTTTTACTATGGATAGGCCGATTCCAGAGCCTTGTTTGTCTCTTCCTCTCGAAGCATCTGTCTTATAGAAGCGATTCCAGATCTTTGGAAGAGATTCCTTCGGAATACCTTGTCCAAAGTCTTTGACTGAAACTAACACTTTTCCTCCCTTGATAGAGGTTTCGACTTGAATCTTGGAATTGTCATAGCTGAACTTGATAGCATTATCCACAAGATTGTATAGCACTTGTTGGATTTTGGACAAATCCGCCTTTACATATAATGTATCCGTAGGAAAAAGTAGTCTTAGTTCTATCCGGCGCTGGCTGCATTGCCCCTCAAATGTCATTAAAGCAGAGCGAATCACCTGATGAATATCAAAGGTAGACACATCAAGCAAAGCTCCGGGAGAGCCTACTTTGTTAAGTTCTAGAAGACCTTCTGAAAGTTTGCTTAGCCTCTTGGCTTCGCTTAATACAATTTTCAAATATTTCTCATAAAGCTCTGGAGGAATCGTTCCATCTAACATAGCCTCAATATATCCTTTTAGGGAAGTAAGAGGAGAACGAAAATCATGGGAAATATTGGAAATAAACTTTTGCTGGTCATCTTCTAGGGAACCTAGCTGTTGCTCAATATAGGAGACATAGGAAGCAATTTCTCCAAGCTCATCATTGCTTGTGATGGACAAGGGTGCTGAGATATTTCCCTTGTGATAATTTTGCAAGTGATTTTTGATTTGTTTTGTATTTTTTACAAAACCACATTCTAAAATAATCAAGCCGGCTAATAGGATGAGCATAATCACGAGAAATGTAATATAAGTTGTGTTAAGGAGTTTGAGAACCTGCTGCTCGATTAAGCTCATGGGAATATGAATGAGGACATAACCATTTAAACTATAGTCATCTGCAACTTGAGCGCAAACCGTTAGATACTTAGAAGGAAAGGCCTTATAAAAGTCTCCGGTAAGATAACAGGACTGATTAAAGTCCTTTAATTGAAATTCACTGATGGTTAGGTTATTGTGCTCTGCATTGGTGGATAGGGTCACCTTTTTGTCAGGGGAAACCATCCAAATCTCACCTTGAAGGTAGCTTGATAGTGGCTTTAGAACGCTTGTTAAGGTATTCTCATCCATAGAACCATTGAAGTATTTTTCACCGTAGGTGGTAGAAATAAAGCTGGCTTCTTGGTAAAGGTTTGAAGCGGTATTGCGACAGGTCTTTTCAAGAACGTTCTTATGACTAAATGAAGAAATCAGAATAAAGCCTGCTATTCCAATGACAATGTATCCTATGATTAGTTTGATACCGATGGATAGTTTCATTTACTTCACCTCGAACTTGTAACCGATTCCCCACACTGTGGTAATAGACCAGTGGTCACTATCATGGATCTTTTCTCGAATCCTTTTTACGTGGACATCAACTGTTCTCGTATCTCCCACATATTCATATCCCCAGATGTGGTCAAGGAGCTGCTCTCTGGTAAATACCTGATTCGGTGAAGACGCTAGAAAGTACAAGAGCTCTAATTCTTTAGGAGGCATATCCACATGCTGATTTTTATATAGAACGGAGTAATTAGTAAGGTTAATGGTCAAATCTGGATAGCTGGTGCACTTAAGAGCCGTATCTTCGCTTTGCACTGTCTTGCCAGGGGAGAATCGGCGCAATACCGCCTTGACTCTTGCGACTAATTCTTTGGAATCAAAGGGCTTGATGATATAGTCATCGGCCCCAAGCTCTAAGCCTAGGACTTTATCAAATACCTCTCCCTTGGCGGAAAGCATGATAATGGGTACTTCACTTTTGGTGCGAATCTCACGGCACACCTGATAACCGTCTATGCCTGGAAGCATCAAGTCTAACAGAATCAGGTGGGGCTTGTATTCATCAAAGGCCTTTAAGGCTTCTTCTCCATCCTGTACCATTCTAGTATCGTAACACTCTTTGGTAAGGTAGAGGCTGATGAGTTCGGCTATGTTGGCATCGTCATCTACAATTAATATTCTTTGTTTGGAAACCATAACGAACCTCCTTATTTTAATTCAGCAATGGTAACACCACTGTCCCCTTCGCCAAAAGCGCCTAGACGATAGGAGGCAATACTTCGATTTGTCTTTAAATATTTTTGAACGGCTGCTCGAAGGACACCGGTTCCTTTTCCATGAACAATACGAATGGTAGGAATGTGGGCTAATACAGCATCGTCAATATATTTGTCTAGAAGGGCAATCGCTTCGTCTGCAGTCCTTCCAAGGAGGTTGATCTCTGTGGAAACGGATTGGCTCTTGCTCATCTTGATCTTGCCGCTGGAAGTCTTTGGCGCCTTGCTGGTAAGATCAGAAGCTTCTTCAACAAATTCTAGGTCATTTAACATGACCTTTGAATTTAAGATTCCCATCTGTACGGTAAGCTCCCCTTTTGCATTTGGCAGAGAATGTACGGTTCCTGTTAAGTTCATAGAAAGAACTTTTACCTTGTCTCCAATTCGAAGATTCTTTGGTAAAGGCTTCTTCTTACGTGGCGGGGCTGCCTGGCTAGAAGCATTGGCTGATTTTTTAATCTGCTCACGCACATTGGCTCTAGCCTCTTCCATCTTGCGAATATCTGGGTTGGAAGAAGCATATTTTTGAAAATCACGAATGGTTTTATCCGCAAGATCTTTGGCTTCTTGTAGGATCTCTTGGGCTTTTTCATTGGCCTGGCGAATGATTTTATCTCGGTTGGCAGAGATTCTCTCCTCCTTCTCCTGGGCCCTGTTCTTTAATTTTTCTATTTCACCCTTGTATTGCAAGGCTTCTAGTTCCATGCGCTTGGCATTGCTTTTACTTTCTTCTAAGTCTGCAATCAGACTTTCAAAGTCAAGCTGGGACTGACTGATGCGGCCTTGGGCATCCTGGATTAAGTCTTGGCTCAAGCCTAGCTTACTAGAGATGGCAAAAGCATTACTTTTGCCGGGGATGCCAATCATCAGGTGGTAGGTTGGTGACAAGGTCTTAATATCAAATTCGCAGCTAGCATTTTCTACTTCAGGGGTGCTTAAAGCATAGGCCTTGATTTCACTATAGTGGGTCGTGGCCATACAAAGAACCTGCTTATGCAGGAGGCTTTCTAGGATAGAAGTAGCTAGGGCCGCTCCTTCGGTAGGATCTGTTCCGGCACAAAGCTCATCGAATAAAACAAGACTCTTGGCATTGGCCTGGCTTAAGATCTTGACAATATTGGTCATGTGGGAAGAGAAGGTAGAGAGATTTTGCTCTATACTTTGCTCATCTCCAATGTCTGCGAAGATTTCATCAAATACCCCAAGTTCACACCGATCCAAGGCTGGAATATGCAGTCCGGCTTGAGACATGAGACAGAATAGTCCTACGGTTTTTAAGGAAACGGTCTTACCACCGGTATTAGGACCAGTGATGATCAGCTGGCGAAAATCGTAGCCTAAATGAACATCAATGGGAACTACTTTGTGGGGATTGAGCAATGGATGCCTACCACCACGGATACGAATCAGTGGCTGATTGGTGATTCTTGGCATGGAGGCATTCATATTTTTGGCAAGCAGCGCCTTGGCAAAGATAAAGTCTAGATTCGTTAAGATCTGGTAATCGTCCTTTAGCTGCTGGGTATATTCACTGGCAAGCAAGCTTAAATCAGACAAAATCTTTTCAATCTCTTCCTTTTCTTCTAGGGCTAATTGCTTTAGGTCATTGTTGAGCTTTACCACAGCCATCGGCTCGATAAACAAAGTAGAGCCGGAAGAAGACTGGTCGTGAATCATACCAGGGACTAGGGACTTGGCATCTGCCTTTACTGGTAGGCAGTAGCGACCATTACGCATGGTAATCACATAGTCACGCAGGTGCTCTCTGACCTGGGCATTGGCAAGCATCTCATTCATCTTGGAATGAATCTGACCTTGAATGCGACTGGCATCTTTTCGTAGGTGATGAAGCTTAGGGGATGCATCGTCTGCAATCTCGTCTTCGGATAGGATGCATTTGCTGATCTCTTCATAGAGATTAATGATAGGGTCTAAGGCTTCAAAGTAGGAGGATAGGGCATCCTTTCTTTCATCCTCACCACCATAGCCGTAGGAACGGGCTTTTTTGCAAACATTAAGCAAAGAAGCAATCTTTAATAGTTCGCTTGCAGAAAGTGATGCCTGCACATCAAGTCGAGCAAGGGAAGCTGAGATGTTAGATACACCAGAAAAAGAGATGCTTCCATTTCGAAAGACTCTGCCTAAAGCGGCATGGGTCTCTTGCTGCATGTGTATGATCTGGCCCCGATCCTTTATGGGAGTCAGACTCTGACACAGCTGTTTACCGCCTTGACTAGAGGCTTGACTAATCAATAGTTGTATTATCTTGTCATACTCTAAGGTATGTAGAACTTTTTGGTTCATGATTTTTCCCTCGTTATTTTAACTCTTCTATCTATTTTATCTTAAAGATGGAAATATGAAAAGCAACTTACATCTAAACTTGTGGGAAAAGGTGGAAAAATGTATAATGAGCAAGGAAAAGTAAGAAAAAAAGAGATAGAAAGGATTCTATATAAAAATGAAATATATACAGGATTTTAAACAAGATCAACCCATTCGAGGTATCTACCTTTGCAAGAACAAAAGATTGCAGGTAACAAAGACGGACAAGAGCTATTATACGGTTGTATTACAGGACAAGACAGGGACCATTGAAGGAAAGATCTGGGATATTAATTCTTCTGCCATCTACGAATTTGATACTCTTGATTATGTAGAAATAGATGGATTTGTCACCCTTTTTAATGAAAATTTGCAACTGAAAATCAACCGCCTACGGGTTGCTGAGGAAGGAACCTATGATTTGGCAGATTATTGTCCTGAGTCTGATCGAGATGTGGATGAAATGTATGAGGAGTTAAAGTCCTATATTGCTACGATTCAAAATCCATATTTGCACCAATTGTTGCAAATGATTTTCTTAGAGTCTGCAGCTGTGGAAAAGCAGTTCAAGCGTCATTCTGCGGCAAAGACGGTGCATCATGGATTTATGGGGGGCCTTTTAGAGCATACCCTTGGAGTTGTGACCATGTGTGATTTTATGGCTCAGCAGTATACCATCTTGAATCGAGACCTCTTACTGACTGCAGCCATGCTGCATGATATTGGCAAGTTAAAGGAATTGTCAGAATTTCCATCAAATGACTATACAGACAGTGGTCAATTATTAGGACATATCGTCATGGGTGTAGAAATGGTGGGACAGTGTATACGCAAGATTGAGAATTTTCCACAAGTATTGGGCAACGAGCTCAAGCATTGTATCGTAGCTCATCATGGGGAATTTGAATATGGCTCACCTAAAAAGCCAGCTCTTGCAGAGGCCATGGCTCTCAACTTTGCAGACAATATTGATGCAAAGATGGAAACTTTGAAGGAATTATTTGCAGGAAGTAATGCTGCGCCAGGGGAGTGGCTAGGATACAATAGGCTCTTAGAGTCCAATATCAGACAGTCCTCTTTGAATCAACCATTGAAATAAAGAAAAGTGAGGATTTCGTGAAACCATTAGAAAAGAATCAAGAGGTTACAATTAAAATCACAGATATAGGAACCGGTGGGGAAGGCATAGGAAAAGTTCAGGGCATGACCCTATTTGTAAAGGATGCCATCGTGGGAGATGAGGCATTAGTGAAAGTCACTAAGCTGAAGAAAAATTATGGCTATGCCAGGCTCCTTCAGGTAATCAGTCCTTCTCCTGATCGGGTTCAGCCACTATGCCCTCTAGCTCGTCCTTGTGGAGGCTGTCAGATTCAGGAAATGTCCTATGAAGCCCAGCTTGCCTTTAAAGAAAAAAAGGTAAAGGACAACCTAGAGAGAATCGGAGGACTCGAGGGGGTCCAGTTAGATCCCATTCTAGGAATGGACTCGCCTGTTCATTTTCGTAATAAAGAACAATTTCCGATTCGTAGGGGAAAGGATGGGAAGGCAGAGGCTGGATTTTTCGCGGCAAGAACCCACAGTTTGATTCCTGTAGAAGAATGCCTCCTAGGAGCACCAATCAATCGTCAGGTTATGGAAGTAGTCCTAGATACCATCAATGAATTTGGAATTGCACCTTATGATGAGATGACCCACACAGGGCTTCTTCGCCACGTGCTCATTCGTTATGGATTTGAAACGGGTCAGATCATGGTCTGTCTTGTGGTAAATGGAAAAAAACTGCCTAAAGAAGAGATCCTTGCGAAGCGCTTAGCCCAGATTGATGGGATGACAAGCATTACCATCAATGAAAATACGCAAAAGACCAATGTAATCTTGGGAAAAAAGATCAGAACTTTGTGGGGACAGGATTATATCACGGATACCTTAGATGGAATCAAATTCCACATCTCTCCTTTATCTTTTTATCAGGTAAATCCAAAACAGACGGTAAAACTATATCAGCAGGCGCTAGAATATGCGGATTTGACTGGCCAAGAGACGGTATGGGACCTGTATTGTGGAATCGGCACCATTTCCTTATTCCTAGCTCGTCAAGCAAAAAAAGTCTATGGCGTGGAAATCATCCCTGAAGCGATTGCAGATGCCAAAGCCAACGCTGAGCTTAACCATATTACCAATGCTGAATTCTTTGTGGGTAAGGCAGAGGAAGTGGTTCCAGAATTTTACCAAAAAGCCAAGGAAAGTCAAAGCTTGCTAGAGGAATCGGCCCTAGCGCCAGATGTTATGGTGGTAGATCCTCCTCGAAAGGGGTGCGATGAAACCTTGCTTGAAACCATGGTTTTGATGAATCCGAAGAAAATAGTCTATGTTAGTTGTGATAGTGCAACCTTGGCAAGAGATCTAAAATATTTAACCAATCATGGATATGAATTTGTAAAAGGACGGGCGGTAGATCAGTTTGGGCATAGTGTGCACGTTGAGACAGTGGCTTTGCTTGTCAAGGAGCGAAGCGACGAAGAGAAGCATTAGCACTGACCATGCGATAGCTGTCCAAGAAGCGGAGTCGAAGACGAACGCTGATTGGAAACAGCGAACCGCAGAGACAAGTTCTCTTGGTGAAAGCGAGTGGTAGCGAAGCTTGAGCTAGGAGACGCAGTTGTTCTGGCGAGCGCAGCGAGAGTAGAAGTTCATTAGCGCTGTCTAAGGTACAGAATTAAATAGCGTAAAAAGGCTTGAAATCAAGGCATTTCCGAGTGTTCGGACGGTTCTTTAAGGACTGCCTGGGTGCTCGGATTTTTGCTGTGTGGGAACATATCAACTGCCGAAAAATTGAGGCCCGGTTGACAGGATGAAAATGGGGCTTGCGAGTGGATAAGATGGATATTTTCGGAGGGTT